>JANQKA010000058.1 GCA_028281405.1 Hasllibacter sp.
CGGGACGCGGAAATCCGCGTTTGGGCGAGCGACGGGATGACATCCGTCGAACACACCCTGCGAATAACCGCGAACACGGCTCCCGCGACCACGGAGGAGTCGCCGCGCGCGTTGGTTCTGACGACCGGCGGCATGGATTTGAATCTTCCGATCGACGCGGGTGGATGGTTCTCCGAATCGGACCAAGGCCAATCGTTGGCGTATTCGTTGGCGGATGGAGCCGACCTCGGCCTGACCATCGACGCGGAGAGCGGCCGGATCAGCGGCCCGTTCACGGGAACGGAGAACGCGGTGATCCGCGTGAGGGCGAGCGATGGACACGCATCCATCGAACACACGGTTGAAATCACGGCGAACAGCTCTCCGATGACAACGATCGCCGCTCCGGGCGAAACTAGGGCGCTGACGATCGGCGCGGAACCGAACCCATCGATCAACGTGGGCACGTGGTTCACGGACTCGGACACGGACCAAACGTTGATTTTTTCGTTGATCGATGGAACCGACCTTGGTCTGAGCATCGACGCGGCGAGCGGGGAAATCCGCGGACGGTTCACGGGAACGGGCGACTCATCGATCACCGTCAGGGCCAGCGACGGAAACGGCTTCGCCGATCACACCTTGAACATCGCGGCGAATTCGGCCCCCGCGGCCGGTGAACCCATGCGGAACATGTACATGGAGACCGGCGCCGTGGTGCCGGCGATTGACTTGAGCGGCGCGTTCACCGATCCCGACGCCGGCGACTCGCTGACCTACCGGGCCATGGTGGGGAACGCGAACCTTGCGAATGTGGGCATCGGCCTTTCGATGACCACCGAGGGAGTGATTTCGGGGATTTTCACGGGAACGGAGGACACCGGGGTCGACATGATCGCCGAAGACGGGCGGGGAGGTTCGCTCCAGCGGAGTTTCAGCATTATACGAGTTGCCGGAAGCGGTGACGATATCGTGGGTGGCGATGGTCGCGACCTGCTGATAAAATCCCATGCCGAACAGCGGGTCATTGGTGGTTCCGGGAGCGACACGATTTACCTTGGCGCCGATGAATCGGGATCGGTATACGGCCACACCGGGAATGGGGACGGGCCTGTCGATGATCATGATGTGTTGGTGTTTCCAGCCGATAGATCCGACTATGATTTGACTTTGCCGTCCGGTATTGTTAGCGGAGGAATCATCCGGTATTCTTATAGCGCCGAAAGTGTTGAAGGCAACCATACCTTAATCCGTGGAATCGAAGAATATCGGTTCGCGGATTCCTTTATGAGGCTGGTGGAAAGCGGAACCTCCAATCACGACATCCTGAATGGCACGGATGAAAATGACGATTCGCTCGATGGAGGCGAAGGCGACGATCTGATTTCCGGATTTTCCGGAAACGATTCACTCTTCGGCGGTGCCGGTGACGACAAACTCGGGGGATCCTGGGGAGAGGATGTGCTAACCGGCGGCCCCGGCGATGATTTTCTAACGGGAGGGTTTGATTTCGACACCGCCGCCTTCGCCGGAATTATTCGGGATTTCCGGTTCGGGATCAACGATGTGAACCGGCTCACGGTCTCGGACGCCGACACCGCCGATGGAGTGGATGAAGGAATGGACACCCTGCTGAGCGTCGAAAACCTGAGATTTGGGGAGGGTGTCGAGATCGAACGGGCGAACATCGAAATCGCTTCCGGAAATTCCGGTGACGTCAACGCCCACGACACCGAGGCGAGCATACTCTACGGGGAAAACGGCGGCTACGCGTTCAACGGCGGCGGCGGCGCGGATATTTTTCAGTTTCTGACTTCCATGGACAGCACGAGCGACGCGCAAACCACCATAACGGGTTTCGATCAGTCTCAAGGCGACCGCATCGCGCTTGGTCGGGAAATCGGGGCGGTCACCGTCGCCGAGGTTGGAGGAGACACGGTCATGACCAACTCGTCCGGCTTCTCGTTGGTGATCGAGGGCGTCGGGCATGGATTCGCCGTTGACACGCATTATTACTTCATTGGCGGTTCCGCTCCGAATTCGGCCGCCAGGGGGCGTGGGAAACAGGAAATCGTCGCTCGTGCCGTTGATGAACCGGAAGCGGCCGAGACCGACAATGAATCGAATGAGGCCGCCGGGGGAATCACGGATTTCTCCGTTCACGGTGATGACGCGGGTGGCGAACATGGGATTCGGTCCGATGACATGATCCCTGCTGAGGCGGGAAGCGAATTCCCGGTTGGAACGGTCATCACCGAGAGCGCGATGACTCCGATTCAGGGATGCGATGACTATGTCTGCTCGCATGGAATGATGTGATCCGAAGGCCATGCTCCATCACCCGTGGGCCGAGCTTCCTGAACGCCACCTTGCGCTTCGCGGAGTAGACTCGGACCGAATCCGGCAATCCGGGAAGGTCTACCCGCGTTCCGCCATCACTCCGGCGTTTCGAACTCACGGCGCGCCGGCCCGTCCTCCGAACTGCGCGCCGAATTCCACGTCGTCACTCGACATGAAGAATTCCGGCCATCCATTGTTCCGCCGCGGAGAAGCGCTTCGAGAGTGAAAGTTCACACCCTCCGAATACGGCGGGACAACGCGTGGACGATGTTTCTGGATTTCCTCGCGGTGATTTTGGAGCGGGGCGCGCGCGTCGTCGGTTCCGCCTGACCCCGCCGACATCCGCCCCGCGCGACCCGGGCGTGGATTTCGTGATTCCAAGGATCATGCCGACTTGCCCTCCTCGGTCGATGACATCGCTCTTTCACCCTCCACGATCGAGGCGTGGCGTGGATGGACGCGGAGCCACGGTTTTGCATCACACGGCGCCGGTCACTCTTCGCGACCGATGCGGGGCGCGCGTTCTCGGGGAACGCTGGACACGACCCGGGGCCGGGGAGCGAATCCGGGGCGGTGGAATCTCCGAATCACTCCGCGCGGGCCGCGAATCCTGCGATTGGCGACGTGAAATCCCGTCCCGCGCGTTGCTCGGTTCGACCGTTGTCGGCCTGGAATTAAGCGATCAAGGTTTATATTTGACTTTTCAGGTTAAGTTTCGTATGCTGAAATCTATGCGTCTCAACGGACGCGGTGGCGGGTTCGCCCGCCCATCCGGCCGGGAAAGCGTCCAATTCGGCGTCGGTTGCCGGGAGTGGGTAATCGGTTTCATGGCGAAGGAGACACGGCCATGTTGAAATTTTCCAATCCGGTCCGCATTGGCGGACCCGATCGCGGAGCGCAGCCGAAGGTCTCCCCGCGCGGAAGGAACGGGATACCAGGAGCGCTCGTCGCGACCGCGGCGCTGTCCGCCTGCGGCGGCGATGGCGGCGGCGGTGGAACCCCCGCAGCGGCCCCCGGGAACATGATCGGGCTCGTCCCCCGCGGTGGGAGCATCATCGAATCCATCGAAACGGCGACGGCGTTCGGGAACCTTTCCGACGGTGGCGCTCTGACTTACCGCGCGACGGTGGGCGAGGACGGGGCGACGATGGAATCGGTCGGGTTGATGATCGACGCCGATACCGGGGACATCACCGGAAACTTCACCGGGACGGCCGGCGCGGTGATCACCGTCACCGCCCTTGACGGCGCAGACTCAGTCATGGGGACGGCGGCGATCACCATCCAGCGGAGCGACCCGCCCACCGTCTCTAACACGCCCTTGCGTGACCGGATCGCGACCGCGGGAATCGAAATCGCGCCCATCGGGGCGGGTTCTGCGTTCGAGGATCCCGACGTGGACGACACGCTTCGATTCGACGCGACGGTAGGGAATGACGGGGAGGCGCTCTCCACGGTCGGCTTGAGGATCGACTCCGGAACAGGAGAGATTTCCGGGAAGATCGACGGCGCGAAGGACGTGACGGTCACCGTCACCGCGACCGATGCGAGCGGTCAAAGCGCCACGGACAGCTTCGTCGTGAAAGTGTTGGCACGCGGCGTCGCCCCGCCGGATCGGACGGAGATGATCGGCCGGGAAATCGACCCGATCGATCTGAACGGATTGTTCGCCGCCTCCGGCGGCGATGCGCCGAACCTCGTCGTGACGTTCAGCCGCGCCGACTCCGGCTTGGAATTCGACGATTCGACGAACCGGATCACGGGCACGCTTTCCGGGACCGGGGACGTGGAGGTCACCGTAACCGACGGCGGCGCATCTCAAGTCGCCTTCGTGATCTCCGCGGCCGCGGCGGCAAGTCCACCTACGGTGACGGCTCGGGCTCCGTCGGATCCGCTGGTTCTGACGACCGGCGTGGAATTGCCCACTCCGATAAACGTCGACTCCTGGTTCGCGGACCCGGACGGGAATGACACGCTGACCTTCATGGCTCCGGGATTGGATCGCGCGGGCTTGATATTGGGGGGCGGGGAGATCCGGGGCCGATTCATGGGAACGCGGGACGCGGAATTCCGCGTTTGGGCGAGCGACGGGCTGTCATCCGTCGAGCATACCCTGCGAATCACCGCGAACTCCGCTCCGGCCACCACGAGGGATGCTCCGGGAGCGCTGGTCCTGTCGACGGGAGGCGGGGATTTGAACCTTCCGATCGAAGCGGGTGGATGGTTCGCCGAATCGGACCAAGGACAGACGTTGACGTATTCGTTGGCGGATGGAGGCGACCTCGGCCTGTCCATAGACGCGGAGAACGGCCGGATCAGCGGCCCGTTCACGGCAACGGAAAACGCGGCCATCCGCGTGAGGGCCAGCGACGGACACGCGTCCATCGAGCACATGGTTGAAATCATGGCGAACACCGCTCCCGCGACCACGGGGGAAGCGCCGGGCGCGCTGGTCCTGACGGCCGGCGGCAGGGATTCGAACCTTCCGATCGACGCGGGTGGATGGTTCGCCGA
>JANQKA010000088.1 GCA_028281405.1 Hasllibacter sp.
GGTCCAGGACGAGATGGCCGAATTCGGGCTGGCCGAAGTCATCGACCGGATCAAGCCCCACGGGGCGGCGATGGCCGGGGATTGTGAGGCGGATGCTCCGTTGCGGAAGAAACGTGGAGGCTGGAACCCGTTGACATCCGGACCGAGGCGGGAATCGTCCGCTAGGCGCAAGCCATGCGGTCCAACGGCGCGTCAATCGAGGAGGCGTCGAACGACATCCCCGCCGGCGCGCCCAATCGCTCAAGGGAACTGTGGCTCTTAGCCACCGCCTGGGCCAGTTGCGGCAACGGGGAAGCCGACCCGGACGGCGTCATGAAATCCCACCTCCGGATTCGCACCCAAGGGATGTCGTTCAGCGGCGGCGATGTTCAATTTCAGCTCCCGCGCGACCGCTCGGCGAACCCACGTCATCCCGCCACTCCCGCGGACTCCGCGCCTTCGCTCCGGTCAATGTGGCGACCGACACGGCCCTTGCGTTGGCCTGGCGACGCAAGTAAAAAGTTCCACGATCCCACCCGCGGGATCATGTGGCTGCAACTGGCGCGGGGGAAAGGAGATACTCGGATGAAGATGCAGACGATGTTTTTCGGGCTTCTGATCGCGATGATCGTCGCCGCGTTTGGCGGCTGAGGATCAAGTAGTGTAACCCACAATCGCCGCGTCCGACTCAGGGCGCGGCACGAACTACGGAGATTCCCACGAACACGTATGGGAAAATCAGGCGGACACGCCGGAACAGGCCAAGGACAGGGAGGTGGGAATCAGGCGCGTGGCCTCATACGCGGAGCGACTCGGCGTTCACGACGACATGCAAGAGCACCTCGCCAACGTGTTCGGCGCGCGGGAAACGACCCTGCTTGACATGGTGGCGTGACAAGGACGGGGTGAACGGGAGCCCGATTCCCATCGGGGCGAATCTCCACCGGAGCCTCCCGGCGGACAACCAATCCGGTCCGCGCGGGAACTTCGCCGCGTATCCGCTTCGAGTCAGGGAAGATAGGAGCGCGCCGACCCGGTGCCGACCAGTTCCATCCACCCCGCGAAGCCGAAGACTCCTTGGTCCGTCAACGATGACGGGGCGGCGGCGCGGGACTCGGAATAGCCGATCCGGCGTTGAACCGACGCGCCGCCCGGGCGCGTGAATATGGACGGGGTGAACGGGATCCCGAGTCCCCTCGGGGCGAATCTCCACACGAGACGACAGGCGGAGCGCCACTCCGGTCCGCGCGGGAAATTCTCCGCGTATCCGATCCGTGTCTGGGAAAAACGGAGCGCGCCGCCCCGGGTGGCGACCGGTTGCCTCCATCCCGCGAAGCCGGAGAAGCTCTGGTTCGTCAACGAAGACTGTGCGGCGGCGCGGGACTCGGAATAGCCGATCCGCCGTTGAATTGACGCGCCGCCCGGGTGGGAAAATGGTCGGGTTAACGGGAACCCGATTCCATTCGGGGTGAAGCTCCACTGGAGACTCCCGGCGGAGCGCCAATCCGATCCGCGCGGAAACTTCTCCGCGTATTCGATTCGCGTCCCGGAAAATCAGAGCGCGCCGCACCGCGAGTCGTCCCGCCGCTTCCACCCGGCCAAGTCGAAGATGGTCAGGACCGCCAATGATGACGGCGCGGCGGCGCGGCGGGTGGGATCCGGATATCCGGTTCTCCGTTGACCTTGCGCGCCACGCGGGCGCGTGAAATGAACGGGGAATGAACGGATGCCCGGTTCCCTTTCGCGGCCAAACGCTTCTTGCGCTGCCGAGCGGAGCTCTTTTCTGGCCGGCGCGGGGACTTCTCTGCGTTTCCGATCTGCATCTTGGAAAATCGGAGCGCGTCGCCCGGCGCGGCGGACCGATGCTTCCACCCTACGAGACCGAAGACACCTTGGACCGGCTTTGGCGCGACGTGGAGGAGACCCGTCCGGAAATCATTGTGGCCCTCGGCGACAGTTTCGACGACCCCGCCGCCGCGAAAGCGATTTCCGGCCCCGCGGCGGGCAAGCTCGCGGCGATGGCGCGCGGCCGTCGCTGGATTTGGATCGAGGGGAATCACGATCCGGGCCGGGTGGG
>JANQKA010000105.1 GCA_028281405.1 Hasllibacter sp.
AGTGGCAAAAGGAGGACCACAGATGACTTTGGACGAAATCCGGCGCATGACCATGGAGGAGTTCATCGAACGGGCCGAGTACGAAAGGTACTTGGCGTATGTGCGCAGAGGCGACGCGGCTAATCCAAATCCGGAAACGAGCGCGCATCCGTCCACGATCCACGAATACACGATCGGCCCCCTCACCTTCGACCTGGACACGTTCGGTGAGGGGTCGATCATGGATGTGGACTTGTCCACGATTAGGGAATACGGCGAACCCGGATATTCCGGGAATAAGGAACCCGGGGGGCGCTTGGCGAGGCTGGGCCGCCGCCTCCGCGCGCTCTGGAGGCGTGTCTGGTAGCGGTGCGAGCCCCCGGAAGTAGGTCGCGGGCGGGTGCCGGATATCCCGACACGTCGAGGAGGCCATCTCCGCGGCGGAATTCCGTTCCGCCGCGGAGCCCTTCTCCGCCTGTTCCGGCCCCCGTCGCCGCCTCCCAGACGCGCCAAGTCGGCGGCGGTTCCAGTTTACACGAGAACCGCCACGATTATCAGATAAGCTGAACTGACCAGAAAAGTTTAGCCCCTCTGACCACCCGACGACGACGGGTTTGATATCGGAATACGCGCTCGACTTCGTCAATTTCACGGGGTCCACGCGGGGCGGAGTGGCGATGGAGCGCGCCGCCGCGGGCAAGTTCACCGGCGTCTCGACGGAACCCGGCGGCAAGGATCCGGGCTACGTCATGGACGACGCCGATCCCGATGCCGCGGTCGAAACCCCGATCGACGCCGCAATGTTCAATTCCGGCCAGTGCCGTTGCGGCATCGAGCGCATTTATGTCGAGGAGGGACTCTTCGACGAATTCGTCGTCAAAGCGGTCGCGATCGCGGAGAATCTCAAGCTTGGAAACCCGCTGGATCCGGAGACGACATTGGGCCCGATGGCCAACCGGCGTTTCGCCGACGAAGCGCGCGCCCAGATCGCGGAGGCGGTGGCGGATGGAGCGAAGGTCCACATCGAAGCTTTCCCGCGGGACGATGGCGTCGCCCACCACTCGCCGCAATTCCTGACGAACGTCACGCATGACATGCGCGTGATGCGGGACGAATCGTTCGGCCCCGTGGTCGGCGTCATGCCGGTGAGGGACGACGCGGAGGCCGTCGAACTGATGAACGACAGCGATTTCGGCCTGACGGCGAGTATTTGGACGCGAGACGTTGACCGCGCGGTCCGGATCGGGGATGGAATCGAAACCGGCACGGTGTTCATGAACAGGGCCAATTACCTCGACCCGTTCCATTGCTGGACCGGATGCAAAAACACGGGCCGCGGCGGAAGCCTGTCGGCGATCGGATATCACAACCTGACGCGGCCGAAGTCGTATCACCTGAAGAAGGCGACGTCATGAAACTGTTTGGAAACTGGTCCTATCCCACCACCGTCAAATTCGGCGCGGGACGGGTGGCTGAACTCGGCGAGGCGTGCGCCCAGGCGGGGATTGAACGCCCCCTGCTGGTCACCGACCGCGGGCTCGCCCCGCTCCCCATCACGGAAAACGCGCTAGGGATCCTGGAGGACGCGGGGCTCGGACGCGCCGTGTTCGGCGGGGTCGATCCCAACCCGACAGGAGGGAACGTCGACGCTGGCGTCGCGGCGTACCGCGACGGCGGGTTCGACGGAATCGTCGCGTTCGGCGGTGGTTCCGCCCTCGATCTGGGGAAGGCGGTCGCGCTGATGTCCGGTCAGACGCGGCCGCTGTGGGATTTCGAGGATGTCGACGATTGGTGGACGCGGGCCGACCCGCGGGGAATCGCGCCGGTCGTCGCGGTGCCCACGACCGCGGGAACGGGGTCCGAAGTAGGCCGGGCCGCCGTCATCACCAACGCCGGGCCGCGGGAAAAGAAGATCATCTTCCATCCGATGATGTTGCCGAGCGTCGTCATCTGCGATCCGGAACTGACGGTCGGCATGCCTCCGTCCCTGACGGCGGGAACCGGCTTGGACGCCTTCGCCCACTGCGTCGAGGCGTATTCGAGCCCGCATTACCACCCGATGAGCCAGGGGATCGCGCTCGAAGGCATGCGCTTGGTGATCGAGCACCTGCCTCGGGCGCACGCCGACGGCGCGGACATGGAGGCGAGGGCTCACATGATGTGCGCGGCCGCGATGGGGGCCACCGCGTTTCAAAAGGGGCTCGGCGCAATCCACGCGATCAGCCACCCGGTGGGCGCGGTCCACGGAACCCATCACGGCACGACGAACGCCGTCTGCATGCCCGAGGTTCTCGAATTCAACGGTCCCGCGATCGCGGAGCGCTTCGACCGCGCAGCGTCCTACCTTGGGATTCCGGGCGGCTTCGATGGTTTCAGAGCCCACGTCGACCGGCTCAACACGGAAATGGCCGTGCCGAGGACATTGACCGAGCTCGGCGTCGTGGACCCGGACATCGACCGACTGGTCGAATCGGCTTTGAAGGATCCCAGCGCCGCCGGGAATCCGGTGAGGATGACCCCGGAAAACACGAAATCACTGCTCCAGCGGATGCTCTGACCGTCGCCACCCGCTTCCGTCTTGGACGACCGGACCGGAAGCGAGGCCGCCGTGGCCGGGCGGACGCCGGAGACTCCGGTCGCCACGGTTCGCATGGCCGCTCCGGAGGCGCCGCGGGGGATTCCTGGAATTTCCGCCGGGCGGATCAAATTCGGACCATGGTGGGCGCTGGCGGGGAGGCGCGCGCCTCCCGCCTCCCGCGGCGCGCTGCGCGGGGAAGCGCGGTAAGGTGTTCCCGTTTCAGGAAATTCCCACTCTGCCGCAATTCCGGCCTTTCCTTTCCGACGATCGGGCGTCCGGGGCTTGATCCGGGCGTTCCGGAACCCCTTGAAGGTTCCGCGGGTCGATGGAGACCGGTCGCCGCCCCGTCAAACGGGGGGATGTCCGCCTTGAACACTTCCATTCCGGGGGGGCCGCGACGAGGACCGAACGGGTGACGCCGCGACGGGGACCGAACGGGTGACGCCGCGGCGGGGACCGAACGGGTGACGCCGCGGCGGGGACCGAACGGGTGACGCCGC
>JANQKA010000157.1 GCA_028281405.1 Hasllibacter sp.
GCCGGTGAGGCCGGAAAGACGGAGGGGAAGGACGATTGAAGCACGCGTCACTTCGGTGATCCCCGCCGAGGTCGGCCGTGTCTGGAGCGCGATCCGGTAATTCAAAGGCATGCCCGCGTGGGATTCCCCGCTCGCCGATATTCGGATCGAGTCGGGAGCGCCGCCCGGCCGGATCGGTCGCGTGCGCCACATCACGCCCGCCGACGATGTCACGGCGCGGGAGCGGATCCTGTCCCCGTCGGATGGAGCGCCGGCGTCTTGTGAGTCAAACAACGACGATTGACGATGGAATTTTGCGTCCTTCAACGATTCGCGTTGACCACTACGCGGCTCACGAAACTGATTCCATCAAATCCGTTGGCGCTCCGTGAACATCCGGCTGATCAAGGCACCCGTCTTGCGCCGCAAGCCGTCCGCGCCGGTGGCGGGATAATTGCGGAAGATTCGGGAATGGAATACGGGGAGGAATCACGACGAGGCGCGGCAAGACCGGCGGCGGACACTCGGCGACCCCGCGCGCAGGGACGTTGATCGCCACGGGATGAAAGTCGACAAAGCCGGGATGAATCGACTTCGTTGGAATCACGCCGGCATCAATGCCCAGTAGTCGAGGTCGAGCAGAACGCCCGGCAGGTATTTGCCGTCCGCCCCCTTCAACGCTCCGACGCCGCCATCCTTCGTCGCGACAAGACGCAACCGGACCGCGCCGACGCCCGGAGCCGCCGTCCGGGCGGTGTCCAGCACTTCGGACCACGCCCTCACGGTGTCGCCGGCGAAGCAAGGATTCGCGTGCGCGCCTCCGTTCAGACCGACGATCATCTGGGCGTTCGCCAGCCCGTTGAAACTGAGCGCCCGGGCGAGGGAAATCACGTGGCCGCCGTATATCAGCCGCTTCCCGTCTTCGCGGCGGGTCGAGTCGAAATGCACTTTCGCCGTGTTCTGCCACAGCCGGGTGGCCAGCATGTGCTCGGCGTCCTCGATGGTCACGCCGTCCATGTGGTCGATCACCTCTCCCACCGCGTAATCGCCCAGCCGGTGGGGCTCGCCGGCCAGATCGAAATCGTAGCCCGTGAAATCCAGTCCGCGCGGTATTGCCAGATCGCCCGGAGCCACGACCTCCGCCAGCACCGGCACGGAAGTCTCGGGAGCGGCGGCGTCGGGGTTTCCCTTCCGGACCATCACCCAGCGCGCGTAGCTCAGCACCGCTTCCCCGCGCTGGTTGCGCCCGGTCGTGCGCACCCAGACCACGCCGGACGCGCCGCTCGAATTCTGCTTCAATCCGATCACCTCGGACTCCGCCGTCAGCGTGTCGCCTGGCAGGACAGGGGCGAGCCAGCGCCCTTCGGCGTAACCCAGATTCGCCACCGCGTTCAGGGAGATGTCCGGCACGGTCTTCCCGAACACGACGTGAAAGACGATCAGGTCGTCGAGCGGGCTGGACGGCAATCCGCAGGCCTTGGCGAATTCATCGGACGAATGCAGGGCGTGCCGCGCGGGGTAGAGCATGTGGTTCAACGCGCGCTCGCCCATATTGACCGTGCGCGGGACCGCGTGGCGGATCACCTCGCCGAGACGGTAGTTCTCGAAGAAGCGGCCGGGGTTGGTCTTGGTCATGTCCCGCGCTTCAACCGAGGGGCCGGGGGCCGATCCAGCCGTGGATAAGTCCGATCACCACGTAGACGACGAGAGTGGCCAGAACCGCCATTCCCTCGGAAGCGGCGGGCTTCGCGGGGGATGGGCTCCAGGACGGCTCGGCGCGGTTGATCACCACCATCTCGGCGAGCGCCCAGACGACCAGGCCACCGAACAGGACGAGATCCGACGTGTCGCCGTTGAACAGCAGGTGAGCCGCGCCCCACAGAACCACGCCCCACAGCATTGGGTGGCGGATCGAACGGGACAGGCGGGTTCTCAGTCCGGATACCGCGAACAGGTATACCGCCACCAACGCGAGGGCGTTGCTCGGGTGGCGCAACCACTCAGGCGGCTCCCAAACTGCCGGGGACGGTCCGTGGCCCGTCCACATGAGCACGATTCCCGCGATGATGACCGCCGCGGCCACGCCCCTTCCAGAATCCCCGAGGCGCTCTCGGGAAGCGGGCAGGATCCTCTTCCAAAGATGCCCCGCGCTCCATAGAAGCAAACCGAGAATCAGCAATATCATGCCGTCGTCCTCTCCCGGAGTTCGCGGATCGCGTCGGCCTTGGCCAGTGTCGCGCGCGCCGTCTCCACATGCAGGATTTCGACGATCCGGCCGTCCAGAACCGCCACGCCCCTTTTTTGGGCGACGGCGGCCTCATAGGCGTCGATCTGCCGCCGCGCGAGTTCCAGTTCATCGTCCCCGGGGGCGAACACCCGGTTGGCGACCTCCAATTGGGCCGGATGGATCAGCGTTTTCCCGTCCATGCCCAAGTCTCGGCCGTGTTCGCATTCGGCCTCCAGCCCTTCGGCGTCCTTGAAGGCGTTGTAAACCCCGTCGACGCAGGGGATGCCCGCCGCCCGCGCCGCGAGAAGGCACATCTGCAGGGAGAGAGCGAGTTCGGCACGGCCGGGGCGGACACGGCAGTTGAGTTCCTTCGCCAGGTCGTTGGTTCCGATCACCAACCCGTCCGTTCCGGACGCCGCGGCGATTTCGGCGGCGTTCAGAACGCCTTGGCAGGTCTCCATCATCGCCCAGACGGGCATGTCGGCTCCGAGACGCGCGCGGGCCGCGGCCACGTCTTCCTTCCGGTTCACCTTGGGAAGCAGCGTGGCGTCGACCTCCATGGCCCCAGCCGCGGCGAGATCTTCGCCGCCCCATTCGGTGTCCGGGCCGTTCACCCTGACCAGCTTCGTCCGGGGACCGTAGTCATGGGTCCGGAGCGCTTCGGCCACCGCCTCCCGGGCCATCGCCTTTTCGCCCGGGGAAACCGCGTCCTCGAGGTCGAAGATGATCGCGTCGCAGGCGAGGCCGGCGGCTTTTTCCATCGCGCGCGGATTCGCCCCGGGGATGTAGAGAACCGATCTGAGGGGCCGCATGGATATCCCTTCCCGGAATTTCCCCCGTTCAGACCATGCGGAGGCCCCGTCCGCAAGCCGGAATCGCGCGGGGCGGCTCCGGTCCCTCCCGCGGGGGGTGATTGGGCGGGGCGTTTCGGTTGTCGAACGACCAAATCGCCGGCCCCGTCCGCGGGGGGATTGTCAACATCTACATCCGGAATTCGGATGACCTCGCGTCGCGCCTCCCGGGTGGCGATCGGGGAGACCACCCCACCGCGCCGTCGCGTGGGGTTTCGTCCTCGTCTGCGAAGGAGTCCCCGCCGGCCCGCCATCCCTCGAAGTGGGAGACCGCGCTTTCGCCGGAATCGGCGGGGGCCCCGGGGCCCCCACCCAGGGCCGACAATTCCGTTCCCTCCCATATTCCTCCCCCGAAGGGCTCTGGGTCAATCCGGAGTCAGCGGCCCGGATTCCCGGGGCACGCGCATCGCCGATCCCCGGGGAGGGCCGCCGGATGCGGGCGATTCCGGCTTCCGTACATGATCCCGCCATTGATGGGCGCGGGATCCACCCGCCGGCGGTTGTCGATTTTCGGTTCAGGCGCATCTCCGAATCCTCGGCGGGGACTTGCGCCGAAGGGCGATCCCGGCCAGTTCCTCCCTCCATTGAAACCGGAATCCGACATCCTTCCGAATCGACCGGGGGTGTTCCCGGCCGCCAAAATCGGTTCCGACCATGGTTCCGCCGTCGATGGCGCGGTTTCCTCCCGCGCGCGGCTGTTCGCCCGCGGTATGTCCATGGAAACGTCGAGTCGTCGCGGTCTCCTCCCTCGCGCGGCTGTTCGGTTTCCCGATTCACTCGAATCACACCAATCCCCGGCGGGCTTGCGCGGACGGGAGGTTCCGGCGGGTTCCGCCATTCATTGAAATTGGAGACCGCGCATCCGCCCGAAACAGACGGGGCGCGCCCGGGCCGGCCATTCCAGTTCCCTTCCAAGCGCGGGGGCCCGCGGGAGCGGAACCAGCCCGGGGGCGGGCTCAATCCGACCGCTCCGCCTCAGTCGGGTCGGGTGCGACGCTTCGATCCGAATCATCGGCCCCCCGGAGTGGGCGGTCGGCCCCGACCGGCCCCGATGGCCGACGTCCTATGGCCTGGCCCGTCCCGCTCCGTCCCGCCGAAGCGGGGAACCGCGCATCCAACAAAATCAACCGGTACGCCCCGGCCTCCTTGCAATTCAGCGGCGGGATTGATAGAATGCGCCCGCACCAGTTCAGGCAGATATGGGAGATCCCAATGGCCAGATTCAAGATTGCGCTGATAGGCTCCGGCCAGAT
>JANQKA010000175.1 GCA_028281405.1 Hasllibacter sp.
GGCGACTTGGCCCGGCCGACGCAGATTTGCATGACCCGCCCCGAGGCCCTCTCGGCCTCCGAGAGAACCACGTCCCGATGGTCCGGTTCCCCCTCGATTACATCGGTCCGGCAGATTCCGCAATCGCCCCGGGCGCAATCATACATGACGTCCACGCCGTTCTCCTCGAGGACTTCGATTATGGTTCTTCCGGCCGGAACGGTGAATGTCCTGCCGTCGGAAATCTCGACGTCGAAGGGCCGGTCGTCTTCCCGGCCGGCAGGCGTGGAGAAGAGTTCGAAGTTGACCCGCCCGTCGGCGATGCCAGCCTCGTCGGCCCGCGCGCGAACCGCCTCGATCATGCCCGCGGGTCCGCAGCAGTAGACATGTGTTTCCGGGCCGGCGTCGGCGATCACCGCGTCCAGATCGATCATCCGCCGATCATCGAACCACAGCGTCAGGTTCCCGCCGTACAGGGCTTCCAACCGCTCCCTGAAGGCGCAGGCCCCGGGGGTTCGGGCCGCGTAGTGAAACCGGAAGGGGGTGCGGCGGTCGGCCAGCGCGGTGGCGAAGGAGATGATCGGCGTCACCCCGATACCGCCCGCGATCAGCAACGCCGGTGCGTCTCCCTCATGGAGACGGAAGTCGTTCTTCGGCGGCGAGGCGGCCACGGTGTCCCCCACCGAGAGACCGTGCATCGCCTTCGACCCGCCAAGCCCTTCGTCCTCCCTTTGCACCGCGACGCGGTATGCCGCTGGCGCCTCGCCGGGCGGATCGAAGTCCACCAGCGAATACGACCGGACCCCGACTCCGCCCAGATTGAAATCCACATGCGCCCCGGCGTCGTATCCCGGCAGCGCGCCGCCCCCCTCCGGAGCGAACGTGTAAAGATTGATCCGATCCGCGGCCGGATCGATTCGCTTCAGCGTCAAGTCGATCATCCCGGCAATTTGCGCGCCCGTGGCTGGCTGTTCAAGTATAATCCGGGGATGAACTGAGGTCGCGGCGCGGACCAACAGCCCGGCCCGATGTTTCGAAGGCGTCTTATTCGCGGGAAACCGGGGTCCGGGTCCATTCGATTTGGCGAAGCCATTCCAGAAGCGGGGTCGCGGGGCACCAAGTAATCTGGCCTTGATCTCTCCGCGCCGAGGCGTGACGACGATGTTCGCCTGGGGCACTTTGCGGCGCGGACCCCGGCGTCCATCCCGATCGATTGAGAGGACGTCATGCATGTTCAATCGTGGTCTGGCCGGCCAAGGTTCACGACCGCGACAACCGGAGATAGCTGACCTTTGCTCGCCCAATCGTCTTCCTCATGGCCGCCGGCGTGATGAGAACTTCCTCCCCCGCGTCAACGGTTTTTAACGCCCGATAGTCTCCGTATTATCCGCGTCGAGGAACCATGGGCAACCCGACCAAGACGTTCAGGAGACTCCGCCCTCCGTGTCGGCGCCCCGACGGGTGGATGCGGGCGGAGATGGAACTGGTCTCCCCGCCCCGAAATTTTGGCTCAAGAAGTCGAATAAGCCAAAATTCGCGCCAAAACACCGATGGACAGCACGAAGACCACGGCATCGTGCCCGATTTGGTCCGTGCGGTTGGCTCATGCCCCACATTCAGAGGCTACTTGGCACAAAAAAACGCCGATATTTCAGAGAGTTGTTGGATCAGGAGCGGCATCGGGTCCAATAGTTTTGGCTCAAACCACCGTATAAGCCGGAATTCGTGCCAAAACCCGGTTGCCCTGTCCCACGACAATGGGCACCTACCCGATTTGGCCCGTGTGTTTGGCTCATGCCCCATATTCGGAGGCCACATGCTCCAAAAAAACGTCGATATTTCAGATAGTTGTTAGATACGGCGTGGCATCGGGCCCAATAGTTTTGGCTCAAACCGCCGTATAAGCCGGAATTCGTGCCAAA
>JANQKA010000188.1 GCA_028281405.1 Hasllibacter sp.
GCGGCGTACGCTTTTTCGGGTACGGAGAACGTTCTGGCTTTCCGAGATTTCGCCGGGGTGTCGCGGATCTTCCGTCTCTTCCGATTTTTCTGCTTCTTCACCCTGTGTTCCTTATGTTCAGTGTCGGGCCATCCGGCGGCTCGATGACTCCGGGTGGATGGTGGATGGTTGTGGCAATTATCCATGATCGGTTGACGGCGGAACCTTAGGGATGCCGAAGATGGATGGCAAACGCATTCTTGGCGTTGCCATCGTGAATGCCGACCGAGCGGCCGGAAGTGTGTGTGGGGTGGCGGCGGGATTTCGCCTCTTGTGCCGGGAGTGTCGTCGATGGCGAAATCTTGGGCGGGGATCCGATTGGCGGAAGATCGTGATTCGGGATGCCGGACGGCGGAGATGCGCGGCGCCGCGCCGGGAATCCCGTGGGGCCGCGACTTCAAAGTCCAGTCGCCAAAGACTATGGGCCGTCCGCCGGGGCCAGGACAGGATGGTGTTCAACGGAGAGGACACGGCTATCGCGGTTACCCGAATCAGCGCCGAGGTCGATCGCCGATCAACCGTGCGCGAGCCCCAATGGCTTGGCGGGCGCCGGTGCAATCTCGATCACCTTCGGGGAGCGCTGGACCATGACGCGATTTTGATCCCGGCGCGCTCGTGTTCGATCCCGGGGCGGCACCCCACGCCGCGGATCGTGAGTGAAGCCTCGTCCCCGCGCGCTCGTGGCTTTCGCGGGTCCGTCCTAAGAAATACTTAGATTCCAACGGTGGTCCTCGCCTTCCGTGGACCGGGGAACGCCGACGAATGTCCGCCACTTCGCCACGCTGGAGATCCAGCTACGCCCTCGGACAAGTTTCCCTTCGTGTATCCGCTGGAAACCGCGGGTGGAGGATGGTTTCGAGATGTCGCGGTGGGGCCCTCGGGTTGAAGGACGCTAAATCCGCCTCCAACCAAGGTGTTGCACGATCGTCAACACGAACAGCCCGCGGACGCTCGACATTCCGATGGCGAGGGGATTGATCGACTTCGCGCGGGCCGGGCAACTCACCATCGTGACGCCCTTCACGCTGATGGGGCGATGGCTCCGATCACGGTCGCCGGGGCGGTCACATTGAGCCACGCCGAGGCGTTGGCGGCGATCGCGCTGACGCGGTTGGCGAAGCCCGGGGCTCCGGTGTGATACGGCACCTTCACCTCCAACGTTGACATGAATTCGGGGTCGCCCGCCTTCGGCACACCGTCGCATTTCCAAGCTTCGCCGGCCGCGGGGCAGTTGGCGCGGTTCATCGACCTGCCGTGGCGTTCGGCGGCGGGGTCGGCGGCGGCCCTGAACGACGTGCGGGCGGCGAACGAGAATCAATTCGTCCTGCGGGGGGGCCTGATGGCGGGTGCGACGGTCGTGATCCACTCGACGGGATGGATCGAGGGCGGCCTGAGCGTTTCCTATGAGAAGCTGTTCCGCGATGTGGAAGTGCTGAACATGGTCGCGGAGCTGTGTGCGGGCTCCGAGGCCGGGGAGGACTGGATCGGCTACGACACGGCCCAGTCGCGGGTTGATCCCGGCGGCCATGTTTTCTCGGCCCCGCAGACGATTGAGCGCCATCAGTCCGAATTCAATCAGCCCATCGTCCATGATTACGCCAATTTCGGCACATGGGAGGAGCGGGGCGCGGTCGACGCGGGACGCCGGGCGACCGGGGTGTGGAAGGGCATACTCGAAGCTCCGCCCGAGCCGATGGGCGACCCCGACAGGACCGTCGGCATGCGCGAATTCATCGCCCGCCGCACCGAGGAGGGCGGAGTTCCCCCGGAAAGCTGACGCGGCTCCCCAAGTTCGCCGCCGACGCCGTGATCAGCTGAAAAGTGGCGTCCACGCTCCATGCCGGTTTTTTGGCCCCGCTCGGGTCGGAATCGCTCCGCGGACCGGAATGAGCCGGGGCATGGACGGGCGCGGATACCCGGCAATCGCCTTCAGACGGTTTCGACGCCGCCAGGGAACGCCCGCTTCGCGGCGGCGATGATTTCGTCCTCCGGAACGCCCTCGAGCATGAGGAATCCGGGGCCGGATTCCATCTCTTTGTCGGCGACTGCCGTAATCGAACAATTTCCGTATTTTGCCGGAAGTTTCGCAATTACTTGGGGGGCCACTTCCCGTGCCGCGGGAGGCGGTGAGATGACGGCGATGCAACGCGTTGAATCCTGTCCCGAAGTTCTGGAATCCCAGGATTTGGCGTCGAATATCGCGATGAATGGTGGATCGGAATCTTCGCGACCGAGTATGTAGTACTTCAGACTTGGTTCACCGGCTATGGGGGCGGCGACCACTTTGGTTCTCCGAGTTTTCGACGGGGTTTTGCGGGTCTTCCGTTTCATCCGATTCTTCTGCTTCTTCACCTTGTCCTCCTTCCGTTTCCTCGCCGGGCCATCCGGCGGATTGATGTCGCCGGGTGGATGGTTGTGGCGATTGTCCGCGATCGGTTGACTGCGGCAACTTAGGGATGCCGAAGATGGCTGGCAACCACCTTAGCGGCGAGTGCATCACGAATGCAGACCGCGCGGCCTGATGTGCGCGGGTCTCGGCACGGTGGAATTTTGCACGTGCGCAGGGGTTGTCGTTGATGGCGGAAGATTGAGCGGGATTATGATTGGGTGGATGTCCATGTCTCCGGAGGCCGGACGGGGAGGATGCGCGGAGCCGCGACCCGGGATACCATGGTGGCGCGACTTCCAAGTCCCGACGTCCGGGACTTGGAGGCCGCTCGCCGGGTCTGCCCCGGGTTGAGGACGGGATGGTCTTCATCGGCTGGACACGGTGAACGCGGTTCCCACCCCGGCCCGAGGTCATCACTGGACGCCCGGGCGCGGGATCCAAAGGCATGGAGGGCGAAGGTGTAATCCTCGGTCATCCATCGGCAGCGCGAGGCCGCGAGGCGCGCTTCGACACCAGCGCGCCCGGTTTCCATCCCTGGGAAGCACCCCACGCCAAGGAACGTGGGAGAAGCCTCGTCCAGGCGCGATTCGGATTGTCGCGGGTCTGACCGGTCGAAGGATAATGACTATTCTTTCAATAATCCTCGTCTTCGGTGGATCGAGGGACGTGGCGATGAATATCCGCCACTTCGCCACGCAGGAGATCCAACTGACGCTCCCGGACATGTTTGCTTCGTGATTTCCTCGTGAGATCGCGGGAGGAGTGATGTTACGAGATGAAGCGGGGGATTCACGGGTTGTAGGTCGCGGAATTCGCCGCAGAGCCACGGTGTTACACAATCGTCAACACGAACGGCTGGTAGACGCCCGGCATCCAGCGGCGCGGGGATTTTCGACTTCGCGGGGGTAGAACCATCGTGACGCCCTTCACGCCGATGGGAGCTATGGTTCAGTTCACTGCATTTGGGGAGGTCACACTGGCCACGCCGAATCGCTGGCCGCGAGCTCGCCGAAGCGGTTGACCAAGACCGGAGCCCCGGTGGGCCACGGTACTTTCACCTCCAAAGTGGTCATGAATTCCGGTGCGCCTGCCTTCGGCCTCCGTCGCATATCCAATCATCGCCGACTGCGGGGCGGTTGGTGCGGTTCGTCGGCCTTCCGTGGCGTTGGGCGGCGGGGTTGTCCGCGGTCTGAATGTCATGTGGGCGGCGAACGAGAATAAATTAGGCCTGTGGAGGTGCCTGATGACAGGAGCGACGGTCGCCACCACACGGCGGGGTGGAGCGACGGTGGTTTGAGCGTCACCCACGAGAAGCTGATCCGCGTCGTCGAGTGCCGAACACGTTCGCGGATCGTGCGCTGGCACCGAGGTCGGGAGGCCGAGATCGGCTACAACACTGCCCTGTCGTGGGCCGGTCCCGGCGGCCCTTTTCTCGGCTCCGCGGACGATGGCGCGCTATCAGCCCGAATTTAATCGACCCATCGCTCACGATTTCGCTGATTTCTTAGGGAGGGAGGAGCGGGAGGCGGGCGACGCGGAACTCGGGTCGACCGGGGTGTGGTAGGGCACACTCAACGCTCCGCCCATACCGATGGGTGATCCCGACAGGATCGCTGGTATGCGCGAATCCATCTCCCGCAAGACGAGGAGGGCTGTGCTCCGCCGGAAAGTTGGTGGAGTGCACGAAATTCGGTCCCGGCGCCTTGGGTTGCTGGGAGGAGAAATCCGCGCATCATGGGTGCTTTAATCAGCGGATCCCGTTCCCTCGGCTTGCTTTGTGGGCCGCAGTGTGCCGGGGCACGGAAGCGCGACGCGCCCCGGCGGTCGCCATCAGGCGATCCGCACTCTTCCCGGGAACGCGCGTTCCGCGGCCGCGACAACCTCACCCGCTGGAACGTGCCCGATCAGAGCGAAGCCTGAACCGGATTCCACCTTGTCGTCGGTGGCACCCATAATCGAGCGATCAACGTAGTCGGTCGAAATTTCGTTAAACACGCGAAAGGCCACATCCCGCGCCGTGGGAGGCGGCGTTATGGTGGCGAGGTGCCTGTAGAAGTCACGAATGACGCCCTCGTTGATCTCCGCATCGAAAATCCTAACTTCCGGCGATTCGGACTTCGTGTTGAGAAGTATGTTATACCTCCGACCCGACTTATCCGCTCCGTGCGTGTTGTCGGCCCTGGTTCCCGTCGGAATCGTTGGTGTATTTCTTTTGTCGGGTGCGTTCAACTTGCTTCTCCGTTCGAATCCTCGCCGAGATTCCCGGCTGATTGATGTTGCCCAAGCGGTTGGTTGTGTTGATCTTCCACGATCGGTTGTCGGAGGCACCTTAGCGATGCCCAAGATGCGTGCAACCGCAATCTGTGAGGCCGTCATGATTGCCGACATGCGGCCCGATTTGCCAGGGTCTCAGGCGCGAAGGAAGTTCGCCATGTCGCCGGGAGTTGTCGTCGATGGCGGAATTTTGAGCGAGCACGTCTAATCGGGTGGATGTCCGTGTATACGGATGCCGGATGCCGGATGGCGCAGATGCGCGGAACCGCGCCCAGGAACCCGTGGAATCGCGACTACAAATTCCTGTCGCCCGATACTTGGGGGCTGATCTCCGGGTCTGGGGCCGGGGCGGGGACGGGATGGATTTCATCGTCGGGGGGCGGTGATCGAGGCTCCCACCTCTTCGCCGAGGTCGAATACAGGATGTACGGGCGCGGTATCCATTTCGCTGGTGGGAGCCGGTGTAATCTTTGATCTCCTCCGTGCGCGCGGGTCCGCGACGCTCGCTTGGATCCCGGAGTTTTCGTGTTACAACCCGGAGGATCACCCCTCGCCAAAGACCTCGATCGCGGGCGGAGGCCCGGAGACGGGATTGATCGAGGCGGCATGGGCCTCTTTCACGAATAGATGGCTCTCGACGCCGAGGTGATAAGCATGGTCGCGGGCAATGTTCCGGCATCGAGGCCGGGGAGTCTGAATTCGACATTGACTCGGCCCTGTCGAGGGTAGA
>JANQKA010000237.1 GCA_028281405.1 Hasllibacter sp.
GTGGATCACCCCTCCCCGGTGGCCGGGCCGCGGCACCCGATTCGCTGGAAGATTTTGTCAATCCCGGTGGGAACCGGCCAGCCCGATTCGGGCGAACGCCGGGGGCATCCGGCCAACAACTTCCCCCGCTTTCTTCCACGCGGAATTTCGATGATCTCATGGTGGCCGGGCCTCAACAACCGATTCGCCGGAAGTTTTCGCCTTCCCGTTGAACACCGGGCCGGGTCGGTCCGGGCGAAGCTCGGGGTCATCCGGTCAGCCGCTTCCCCCGATTCCTTCCGCAGGAATATCGCGGACCGCCCTGTGACCGGCCGCGCACTCGTTTCGACCGGAGGGATGGCAATTCCGGAGGGCCGGGCACCCCAAATCGATTCGAAAGGACGCCGCGGGCCGTTTTCCCCGTCCGCCGCGCCGTCGAAAGGGGCGGGGAGGAGTCGACATGCCGGGAATCCCCCGCTTCGGGAAGTCTCGGCGGGTTTGGCCATTGGTCGCGGAGGACCATTTGCTCACGGTCGAAACACGGAGTCGTGAAGGGGCTTCGCCGTGCATTCGCTTGCGTTCGGCGTTGGATTCGCTATGTCGGCACCCGCAAATTCATCTGCATGGACGGGGACCTCGTGAACGTCAAAGATTGCAAATTTCCCGGGGTGAACCCGGGATTCGGGAAACCGCGAGTGTGCTTCGGCCTCCTGGGGGCGGTCGCGGCGGTCTCCGCGTGCGGCGGAACCGGCGGCGGTGTCGTAGGCGGGTTGAATTCCCCGTCCTTCAGGCTGGGGACGCGGGTGACGCCCGGCGCCGAAGTCGAAATCGATGTCGCCCGTTCGTTCGATAACGCCGACGGCGTCGGGGTTGTCTTCAGCGCGGTTGTGGTGCGGGACGGAGTCAGGGTGGAACTTTCCGATGTGGGATTGGAGATCGACCCACGGACCGGCGTGATCACGGGCGCGTCTTTTTCAGGCACGGGGGAGGAGGTGATCGAGGTCTCCCTTTCCCGAGGCGGGGGAGAACCGGAACTGATACTGTTTCCGTTGTCGCGCAATTCCCCGCCCGTGGTGGACGAGGCGGCTCTGCCGACGCCGGGCAGCGTGCTGCGCGGTTCCGAGATCGAGGACATTTCCGCGGGAGCCGCGTTCAGCGACCCGGACGCGGGGGACGCGCTGACCTACCGCGCCACGGTGGGAGACGGGGGAGACCCGCTTTCGCTGATCGGATTGGAGATCGACTCGGGAACCGGCGTGGTATCGGGAACAATCACCGGCGCGGGAGAGAGGGAAGTGCATGTGACCGCCTCCGATGGAAACGGTGGCGAGGTCACGGCGAGTTTCACGATTTCGGTGGAGACGTTCGCGGGGCGGGGCGAAGTCAGGATCGAGACGGAGGACGCGTTCGCGCTTCCCGCCGGCGGCGCGCGGACCTTTTCCGCGGTGGCGCTTCGGGACGGCGGACCCGCGCCGCTCTCGGAACTCGGTCTGGAGATCGACTCCGCCACCGGCGTCATAACCGGCGATCAATTCACGGGAATGGGGAAGGAGAGGATCGAGGTCACCGCGTCCAACGGAGCGGGCTCGGCCACAATGATATTCATCATCACGGACAACGCGGTTCCCTCCGTGAGCGAAGCGAATTTCCCGTCGCCGGGGCTGTTGCAGCGGTTCGCCGTGGTGGACGGCATCGAGGCCCAGCGGGCATTCGACCACTTCGGAGAGGATGAACTGACCTACTCCGCGACCGTGGGAGACCACGGTCTTCCGCT
>JANQKA010000250.1 GCA_028281405.1 Hasllibacter sp.
TCCGGCCGCGCTGACCGCCGGCGACGAATCGCCCCGGTGTTCCGACACAATCGAAAGTGACGGTTTTGATGGCGTTCCACGCGATCGAAATTGAGGCGCGGGGCAAGATTCGCTTGAAATCCGCCGCCCGGAAGAACACTACGACGGGTGTCACTTCCGTTCGGGACAGTGCACAGGAATCCGCGTCGCCGGTGTCGGGGAGGATTGGGCGTTCTCCGGTACGGGAGGGCGTTCGCCCAGGCGACGGTGGATCCAAGGAGGGTATATGGCGACGACACTTGCGATTTGCGATTGCCTCGGCAGCCAAAGGGTGGACGGGAAAGCGATCGAAGCCGGATCCGGCGCGTCCTGCACCCGGTGCCACACCGAGCTTTGCGGGGCCGAGGCCGGGGCGCTGGCGGAACTGATGTCCAAAGGGCCCGTCGCCGTGGCCTGCGCGCAGGAATCGCGGAGATTCGAAGAGATCGCGGCGGACGTGGGAGCGCCCGCGCCGCTCGCCGTGGATATCCGCGACCGGGCCGGATGGTCCGACGGGGCGGCCGCGGCCGGGCCGAAACAGGCCGCGCTCGTCGCCGAGGCGTTGTTGGATCCTCCCTCCGTGAGCGCGGTCGATGTGGTCTCCGAAGGCCTTTGCTTGATTCTCGGTCCCTCCGGGCCGGCCCTCGGGGCCGCCGACCTCCTCGCCGACACTCTCGCGGTGACCGTCTGCTTGTCGGAACCGCCCGATGATCCGCCTTTGGACCGCCGATACGATGTCGTCACGGGAAAGGTGCGGAGCGCCAAGGGGGCGTTCGGCGGATTCGCCGTGCGGATCGACGCGCTGCGCGAGGTCCGTCCCGGCGGACGCGGAGCCTTCACCCTGACCGATCCCCGCGACGGCGCGGAGACCTCATGCGATGTGATCCTCGACCTCACCGGGGATCGGCCGCTGTTCCCCGCGCCCGACAAGCGCGAAGGCTATCTGCGCGCGGACCCGGGAAGCCCCTCCGCCGTTTCCCATGCGGTTTTCGCGGCGGCGCGGCTTCAGGGCACGTTCGAGAAACCGCTGTACGTCCGGCTTCGACCGGAGCTCTGCGCGCATTCCCGCGCCGAAAAAACCGCCTGCGTCCGCTGCATCGAAATCTGTCCCGCGGGGGCCATTTCCCCGGCGGGGGAGCACGTGGAGGTCGACCCCATGATCTGCGCGGGGTGCGGGGCGTGTTCGGCGCTCTGTCCATCCGGGGCCATCGCCTACGACGCGCCCGGGGTGGGCCACCTGTTCCGCAGGATGGAGGTGTTGGCCTCCGCTTACGCCCGCGCGGGCGGCGGAACGCCGCGCCTTTTGGTCCACGACAACGGCCGCGGCGCGGAGATGATCGCCTTGTCCGCCCGATTCGGCCGCGGCCTCCCGTCGGATGTGATTCCCTTCGCGGTCGACGCGGTGCCGGGATTTGGACACGCCGAGGTCCTCGCGGCCTTGGCGTCGGGGTTCGGCGCCGTCGACATCCTCCTGTCGCCGACCACCGAGCGCGGCGCCCTGGTCCGCGAGGCGGCGCTCGCGGAAGCCATGGGAGCGGAAGGGCGTCTTCGTCTGCTGGAACCGGCCGACCCGGACGCGCTCGAAGCGGATCTTCGCGGCGTCCAGGCCGCGAAGCCTTCAGGCGGGACGGTGCTCGCGCTGGGCTCGCGGAGGCAGGTCGCCCGTCTCGCCGCCAAGCCGATTGCCGGCGAATCATCCGTTCTGCCCCTGCCGGAGGGAGCGCCCTACGGCGCGGTTCTGGTCGACACCGACGCATGCACGCTTTGCCTGTCCTGCGCGGGGCTTTGCCCATCCGGGGCTTTGGGGGACAGCCCCGACGCGCCGCGATTGAGCTTCCAGGAGGACGCCTGCCTGCAATGCGGCCTTTGCGTGAACATCTGTCCCGAGAACGCGATCAGGCTCGAGCCGCGGATGAATCTCGCCGACGACGCCTTGAGCCAGCGCGTCTTGAAAGAGGAGGAGCCTTACGAATGCGTGGAATGCGGCGCTCCCTTCGGGGTGAAGTCCACCGTGGAGCGGATCGTCCGCCGGTTGGAGGGCAAGCATCCGATGTTCTCGGAAGGCTCCGCGGCGCGGATGATCCGGATGTGCGACGACTGCAGGGTCAAGGCGCAATACCACGGCCAAAACAATCCATTCGCCGCCGGGGAGCGCCCCCGCCCACGCACCACGGAGGACTATAAGTCCGAAAGTG
>JANQKA010000251.1 GCA_028281405.1 Hasllibacter sp.
GAGGTGCGGATGGCCGCGCTCGCGGCTCAGATGACCGTGCTCTCGGAGCAAATGGCCGCACTCTCGGAGCAGATGACCGCGCTCTCGGTGCAGATGGCCACGCTCTCGGAGCGGTTTGATGCGTTCGAAGCGAGAATGGACCGGTTTGAACGGCGCGCCGAAGCGAGGGACGCCGCATTCCTCGAATTTTCCGGAAAATCCTTCTCCAACGAGGCGCGGATTGACCGTTTGCAGCGGGACGCAGCCTTTCTGCTCGCCCGCGGCCAAGACGGCGAAGGCGCCCAGTGACAGCATGCGGCCACCGTCCGTGTCCGCGGACGGTGGCTTCAAGTTTCAGGGAACCGACGCCATCCGGAGCCTTCCCCGCCCCGCGCGGCGGCGGAAAGCGGTCGGGAGACTCGGAAGGAGGGGCGATCCTCTCCGACATATCCGTGGAAAGCGGCGGACGTCTCTTGAATCCGCGACGTATTCTCCTATATCGCCGTTGGAATGCAGCGGAGAACCACCGTGGCGAATCGAAGCGACCATCCGCCTAACGCGCTCGGGTTTCCAAAGCCTCCTTCGGAGACCCGCGTCGTCGTCGCCATGTCGGGAGGCGTGGACAGTTCCGTCGTGGCCGCCGAACTGGCGGAGGCGGGATTCGATGTCGTGGGCGTGACGCTTCAACTCTACGATCACGGAGCGGCCCTCGCGAAAAAGGGAGCCTGCTGCGCGGGCGTCGATATCCACGACGCGCGCCGCGTGGCGGAAACAAAGGGCTTTCCGCACTACGTCCTGGATTATGAAAATGTCTTCCGCGAAGCGGTCATCGACGAGTTCGCCGACAGCTACCTCGCCGGCGCGACCCCGGTGCCCTGCATACGCTGCAACGAGCGCGTCAAATTCAAGGATCTTCTGGAAACCGCGCGCGATCTGGACGCCGACTGCATGGCGACGGGACACTACATTCAACGCGTGGCCGGTCCCGGGGGGCCCGAGCTCCATCGCGGAGCGGACCCCCGGCGGGATCAATCATACTTTCTGTTCTCGACCACGCCGGAGCAGCTCGATTTTCTGCGCTTTCCGCTCGGCGGCCTGCGTTCCAAGGACGAGACCCGCGCCCTCGCGCGCAAACACGGTCTCAAGGTCGCGGACAAGCCCGACAGCCAGGACATCTGCTTCGTTCCGAACGGAGACTACGCGGCGGTTATCGAAAAACTTCGCCCCGGCGCGGCGGAACCCGGCGAAATCGTCCATGTCGACGGGCGCGTGCTGGGCCGCCACGACGGTGTCATCCATTACACGGTCGGCCAACGCCGCGGCCTCGGCATCGGAGGATTGGAGGAACCGCTCTACGTCGCGCGCCTCGACGTGGACGCCCGCGAGGTCGTCGTCGGCCCGCGCGAGGCGCTCGCCACCCGTACCGTTCCCGTCCGCGGGATCAATTGGCTCGGGGGCGGATCCTTCGAGGAACTCTCCGGCCGGGATCTGGAGGTCAAACTGAGGTCCACCCATCCGCCAGTGCCCGCCCGAGTCCGACCGCTGTCCGCCACCACCGCCGAAGTGGACCTCGCGACGCCGGAAAACGGAGTGAGCCCCGGCCAGGCTTGCGTGTTCTACGCGCCAGATGGCGACCGCGTGTTCGGCGGCGGGTGGATACACCGGAACTGAACGGCGGCGGGAAGGCATCATCGTGGCGGCGATGCCGCGCGCCCATGCCACCGAGGCGGCGATCGAAGGATTTGACCGGGGACGACGACGCGCGCGCCCATCCCGATCCAATCCAACATCGCCGAGGGCGGTTCGAACCGTCACGCGTCGCCGCGGGATGTCCCCGGAATGGACCTTTCGGTTCCCGGGTCCACGCCGAGGGACCGAACGATCGCCCGCGCGGCGCGCAGTCCGGGATCCTCGCCTCCGCGCCCCAAACCGTCCATCGCCCGCCGCATCGCCGCGCGCTGCGCGTCCCCCGCGGCGGGATCCCGCAATAGCCCGGCGACGGCCGGAGCGATCAAATCCGGATCGCAACTCCTTCCAAGGAATTCCGGAATCACCAATTCTCCCTCGATGATGTTCAGCAGGGTCACGCTGTTGACGAGGAGCAAGCGCTTGACGATCGCCCTGGTGATCGGATTCAAATCATAAGCCACAACGGCGGGGGTCTCCACCGCCGCGAGTTCCAAAGACACGGTTCCCGAGGCCGCGAGCGCCGCGTCCGCGGCCGCCATCGCATCCATTTTAAGCGCATTCGACTCCGCCTCCCCCAACACGCGTGGATCGATGAGGATCGGGCGCCCCGGCCAGCCGGCGACCGCTTCGGCGATCATTTCGGCGACCGGAGCGGCGGCGGGAACGACGATTCTCAAATCGGGAATCCACCCGGCCAACCGATCCGCCACGGCTCCGAAGATTGGAAGCAGCCGGGAAACCTCCCCGCGGCGCGATCCCGGCAGAACGCACAAAAGCGGCCCGCCCGCTTCGAAATCCCGCCGGAACGCCGCCGTCTCCTCCTCCCCGGGAACCGGCCGGACGGCGACCGGATGACCGACGAAGTCGCACTCCATTCCCGCGTCGGTCATGTGGGGCGGCTCGAACGGATACAGGGCGAGCACATGGTCGATGACCTCCGCCATCTTCCGCGCCCGTCCGGGCCGCCACGCCCAAACCGTCGGCGCCACGTAGTGCACCGACCGGAACCGCGCGCGCGGCCGCGCCAAACGCTGAACCCGCAAACAGAAGTCCGGCGAATCGATGCCGACGACGACATCAGGGCGCCACGCCGCGGCGGCCTCCGCCGTCTCCCGAATGCGGCGCTTCAGGTGAAAGTACTTCGGCAGCACCTCCATCAGCCCCAACACCGACAATTCGTCCATGGGGAACAGCGTGTCCATTCCGCGGGCCCGCATCTTCGGCCCGGCGATCCCTTTGAGTTCGAGGTTCGGCGCGACCCGCCGCAATCCCCCTATCAGAGCCGCGCCGAGGTCGTCGCCCGAAGGTTCCCCGGCCATCAGAAACACCTTCACGCCCGCACCTCGATTGAAACGCCGCGCGCCCCGGCGCGCGGTAGAATCTCTTCGCGGTCGATCAACATCACATCGCGCAATACAATTCCCGCAAGCCCCGCCTCCGCGGCCCGGTCCACGGTATCGGGGCCGATCGCCGGGAGATCCATCCGGCGGTCCTGTCCGGTTTTCGCGGACTTCACCAGCAAACCGCCTTCCGGCCAATGCCCGGCCCGGTTCCGGAGACTTGAAAGCATCCAATCGGTTCCGGGAAAAGCCTCAAGCGCCAAAACCCGCCGCGCCGCCACGACGCAGGATTGTCCGACATCCAAGGCCGATAGTCCGGACAAAACCTCGAATCCCCTCTCCGCGTCGCCCGGGTCGACGGCCCCGCCCGCGAGAACGCCCGGCGCGGGCAGAAGGTCCGGCGCGAGTTCGTGCGCCCCGCGCACGGCGAATCCCGCCTCCTCGAAGATCGCGGCCGCCTCGCGGAGCGCGCCGTCGTCGCCGCGCTCCAGCGCCGCGGCGATCCTGGGCGCAAGCCGCGCCGTCGCCTCATCCATCATCGACGGGTCGAAGGAGGGCCGGTCCACCGCCCCGGCGAAGCAGACCTCGGTCACTCCGCGTTCCTTGAGATCGCCGAGAAATCCACCCAGCCTCTCCAGCCGGAATCGTTCCGCCGGCCTGCCCGCGCCGGAAATCCCCTCCTCCGGCTCGAACACGAGAAACGGTCGCCCGGCCGCTTCCGCGGCGTCGGCGACCAGCGCCGGAAGCCGCCCCCTCCCAGCGACGAGAGCCAGCATCAGGTCGGCGTCAAAAATGAGCGGTCGTCGCCGCCGTTCAGCACGAATTCGGCGATGTGGCGCACATGCTCGCTGTCGAATTGCTCCGGCAGGCGGCGGACGCGCTCCCTGAAGGCGCCTTCCCCTCCCCGGAGTTCCCTGAACGCCGCCCTCAAAGTCGCCAATTCGTCCCGGTCCACCCCGGCGCGCTTCAGACCAACAAGATTCAAGCCGTCGAGAATTCCCCTCGGCCCCTGCACCAAGCCGTAGGGAATCACGTCGTTCGTCACCATGGTGTGGGCGCCGACGATCGCGCCCCGCCCGATCCTCACCCATTGACGGGCCCCGGACAGCCCGCCGATGATGACCCTGTCCTCGACCACGCAATGCCCGGCCAGCGCGGAATTGTTCACGAGAATCACCCCGTTTCCCACCTGGCAGTCGTGGGCGACGTGGCATCCGGCCATGAACAGGCAATCGTCGCCGACCCGCGTCACCCCGCCCCCGCCCGCGGTTCCGGTGTTCATGGTGACGTGCTCGCGGATGCGGTTGCGTTCACCGATGACGAGTTTGGTCCGTTCGCCCGCGAATTTCAAATCCTGAGGAATTCCGCCGAGCGCCGCGAACGGGAACACCGCGGTGCCGGCTCCGATGGAAGTCCAGCCCGTCACGCTGACGTGGCTCCCGAGTTCCACTCCCGAACCCAATTCGACCTCCGGGCCCACATGGCAGAATGGCCCGATCACGCAGCCGGGGCCCACCGCCGCGCCCTCCTCGATCACGGCCGTTGTGTGAATGACGGAACCGTCCCCCATCCCGTCATTCACCGCGCCTGTCCAGCATCGCGGCGAAGTCGCATTCGACCGCGTTGCTCCCCTCGACGACGCCCCGACCCCGGAATTTCCAGACCTTCGATCCGCCGCGCAGCGCCTCGACATGCAGCTCCAGCACATCCCCCGGCACGACCTTGCGGCGGAATTTGGCCTTGTCGATCCCCATGAAGTAGACGAGCGGATCCTTGTCGACCAAATCCAGGCTCAGGCCCACCAGGACCGACGCGGTCTGCGCCAGCGCCTCCACGATCAACACGCCGGGCATGATCGGAATGGCCGGGAAATGCCCCGCGAAGTGCGGCTCGTTCATCGTGACGTTCTTGATTCCAACGCAGCTTTCGTTGGGCACGATATCGCGCACCTTGTCCACCAGCAGGAACGGTTGCCTGTGTGGAAGAACCCGCCGGATCAGATCGATATCGGCGGTCGCCGGAATTTCCCTCATGTCGCCTCGCTTTCTCTCGCGCCGATCGGCTCCTAGCGGCCCCGGCCGGAAAAGGCAAGACTACTCCCCGCTCCCACCGTTGGTCACCGCGTCTTCGCCGTCCGGGAAACCTTCGCCATCCCAGGCCGCGCCCAAACCGGGTCCGGTCCCCAAGGCCGCGTCGACCCTCTCTATGATCAGATCGGTCACGTCGACCGCGCTGGACGACATGATGACCGTCCGGGAATCGAGGATCGCGACCGCGCCGGTCTCGCGCACCACCCCCGCGAGAATCGGCAGGGTCTCGCGGAAAAACAGCCGCCGCCCCCTGTCAAGCGCCAGCGCGAGGTCGCGCTCCTTTCCATCCTGCCGGGTTCGCGCCGCGACGACCTTGGCGTCGAAAGCGGCCGCGCGGCCGCGGAAATCCCCCGCCGAAATCGACGGCCGCAGTTCGGTGAGGTCGCGCTCCTCTTCGGTCAATTCCTCCTCTATCGCGCGGTTCTCCGCCGCGAGGACGACGCGCCGGGCTTCGAAATCGAACAGTATCCGCCGACCGAACAGGCTGTCCCTGAACAGCCGCTCCTGATCGAGCGTCAAGATCGGGCTTTCCGCGACGCCCGGACCCGCGCCCTGCGCTCCCGCTCCCGAAGCCGCCGCGGCGCACGCCAGCGCCGTCACGAGCGCGCGGACGACCCGGCCCAGGGTCATCCGGAGGACTCCGGTCCCGCGAAGCCGCGCCGCCATCCGCGCGGTTCCCGCGCGGGCGGCCCGCCGAAACCCGCGCCCGAATCCGCCCGGCGACATGCGGCGGAGCCCCGTTCACCGGAAGCGGCGACCTTCCCGTCGGCGTGGGCGTCCACGTTCCGGGAAGCGCTCCGGACTTCGAATTCCACGCGCCTCCCATGTCCGCGCCCGGGGTTCCTTGGCCGCCGTCCCTCAGCGGCGGCTTCCGACCGGGCGTCGAAGCCAAGCCCGCGGGGCGCCGCCCCGCGGTTCGGCGGCCGAAGCCGCCGAGGCGCTCCGGTGGCGCGGATGATCCGGTCCAAGGTCATCAAAACGACGTCGACACCGTGAAGTCGAAGAATCGCCGCCTGTCGTGCTCTTCCCAGACAAGCGGCCTGTTGAAATTGAACCGGAGCGGACCGATCTGCGTTTTCCAGAATATCGAGAAGCCCGCCGCCGAACGCAATTTGAAGCCGTCGTCCACGGGACCGCCGCCGGCGTCGGGCAAGCCGGGAACCGGCCGGGGACCGCCGTCCTTGTTGTCCAGCCCCCACACCGACCCCGCGTCCAGGAACAGGCCGCCCGTGACGCCGTACTCGTCGGGTATGCCGATCGGGAATTGCGCCTCGGCCCGCGCGACGGCGAGATAATTGCCGCCCAGCACGTTCCGGTTGGGCGCGAGAAGGTCGCGCGGGCCGATCGAATAACTTTGGAAGCCGCGCAGCGTCCGGGCGCTCACGTTGAACCTGTCGAGTATGGTGGTCTGCCCCGACACCGACGTGACCGCCCCGCCCCGCAGGTTTCCGCGCAGCGTCAACTCCTCGTTGAACACCAGAGTTTCCGCCAGGAAGTTGGCCTCGCTCTTGACGTATATCGCTTCGCCATTGAACAGATCCTGATCGAACCGGAACCTGAAACCGGAGTCGGGGTCCAACCCGCTGCGGCGGTTGTCGTAGGTGAAGCCGTAGCCGAGCGTGGTGTAGAACCTCTCGCTCTCCTCCTCGAAGATGATCCGGGAGCTGCCCGGAGACACGTTGTAGAGCCGCTTGTAATCGGTTCCCGCCGCGACCCGCAGGCGTCCATTCTCGCTCACGGGGAATGCCAGCCCGGGCTGGAGACTGCCGAACGTGGCGCTGTAGGAACTCGATAGCGCGTTGCTCTCGCTGTAGAACAGACTCAACTCGGCCCGCAGGTCGCGCCCCAGGAAGTTTGGTTCCGCGAAATACAATTCATAGGTGGTGACGTCGGTTCCGAAGCTCAGGGTCACGCCCAGATGCTGCCCGCGGCCGAGGAAGTTTCGCTCGTTGAACGAGGCGGCGAGCCCGAAACCGCTGTCGGTGGAATAATTGCCGCCGAAGGCCAAATTCCCCGTCGGCGTCTCCTCGACGTCCACGTCGATGATCACGTCCCGCCCATCGGTGCCCTCGCGCGCCGCGACATCGGTCGACTTGAAGTAGTTCAACGCGCGGATGCGCTCGGCCGCGCGGCGGATTTCCCGGGGATTGAAGGGATCGCCCTCCACCACGCGGAACTGGTTGCGGATCACCCGGTCGAGCGTGGTGGTGTTGCCCTTGATGTCTATGCGCTCGATGAACACCCGCGGTCCGCGGATGATTTCGAAATCGACGTCCAGGGTCAGATCGGCGTCGTTGCGGGTGATCCGCGGTTCGACCCGGATGAAGTTCAGACCCTTTTGGAGGGCCAGCCGCTCCATTCGTTCGATGCTGTCGTCGACGACCACCGGAGAATAGGTGCGGCCTTCGCCTATCGTGGACACGGCGAGGAAATCCTCCGGGGCGACCTCGTCGATCCCGCTGCTCGCGGTGACCCGCCCGAAATTGAACGAGCTTCCCTCCCGGATGTTGAAGGTCACGAAGAAGCCGTCGCGCTCGCGCGTCAGCTCCGACGTGATGTCCCGCACGGTGAAGTCCACGTAGCCGCGCGACTGATAGAAGTCGGTCAGGAGCTGCCGGTCGAATTCGATCCTGTCCGCGATGAACGTGTCGTCCCGGATGAACGTCCGGAGCAGGCCGGCCTGCTTGGACGCCAGCACGCGGCGGAGGCGGCGGTCGGAATAGCTGCGGTTGCCGACGAAACTGATGCGCTCGGTCGACACGACCCGGCCCTCCGTGATCTCGAACACGATGTCCACGCGGTTGTTGACCCGGCGGATCAATTTGGGGTCGACCGTCGCGGCCAACCGCCCCGCGTTGGCGTAGGCGTCGGTGATCGCGTCCGCGTCGGCCTCCACGACGGACGGGCTGTAGACCCTGCGCGGCTCGGTCACCACGACGGCCTCCAGCACCTCGTCGGCGACCCTTTGGTTGCCTTCGAACGCCACGACGTTGACGATCGGAAATTCGGAGACGGCGATTCTCAGAATGTTGCCCGTCGGGATCAATTCCACGCTTTCGAACAGGCCCGACTCGAGGACGCGGAGGTACGCGGCGTTCACATCCGCTCCGGACATGGGCTCCCCGACCGGTATGTCGGCGTAGCTCAGGACGGTCCCGTCCTCGATGCGGTCGCTGCCCTCGACGACCACTTCGTTGAATCTGTACCCCCCTGCGGACTCCCCGGCGCGGGTGGGCGCCACGACCTCCTCGACGACAAGGCCGTCGAACCCCCGGTTCGGCGCGCCGCGGTTTTCGATCACGATGCCGTTGAATTCCCCGCCCGGGGACGGCGGCGGCGCGGCGTCGGCGACCACGATGCCGCCTCCCCGGCCACCGGGCGACGCCCGCGTCCCCGCGCTTTCCGTGGCGCCGTCCCCGGCGGCGACCCCGTCGAATCCCCGATCCGATCCCCGCGCCACGCCGGGGATTCCGAATACAATCAAAAAAACCGGAACGATGAGGACGACCCATGAAGTGAGCGTCCGCGCGCGGACGGCGCTTCCCGAGGGAATCATAAGGGCAACTCCGGTTTCAAGGACCGGCGCTGATTATCGGGGGCCGTTTGAATTGTCAAAGCCCGGGACACCACGGCCGGAGGGAGGCCGCGCCCCGCCGAAAACGTGAAACCGGGTCCGGAATACCCGCCGCGGCGGCCGCCGAATCGCCGCGCGGCGCCTCGACCCGCGCGGTTCCCCTCCCGACGTTCACCAATTCGCCGCCGCTCAAGCGCGTGTCCCCCGCCGCCGGGCGGCGGACGTGTTCCCGAGCCGGAAAAATGGGAGATCGCCCAAGAGGGCCGCGAAGCGGCCGGCGGGGCCGGGCCGGAAGGGAAAACCCGGGGTTTTCCGGAAACGCGCCGGTACGCGGTCGACCCGCTTGACGATGGGTGCGCGAATACCCGCGTCAACATCCAAGACGGGGGCGGGGATGTCCTTGGGGCGCATGGCGTGGAGCGGCGGCCCGGGCACGAGCCCGGAAAAACCGCGAAGGCGCCTCCCGGCGCCCTCGCATGCGTTCCCGAAAAAGCAAGCCCGCGGAGCCGGACGGAAAGGCGTCAGGGACAGAACAGGTCGTTCGCGAGGGCGAACGCCATCAGCGCCAAAAGCAACGCGAGACCCGCGGCGAACAGCAGACGCAGCGCCCGCTCGCCCGGCGGGCGGCCCGCGACCGCCTCGTAGGCGTGAAACACGAGGTGGCCGCCGTCCAGAACCGGAATGGGAAACAGGTTCAAAAGCCCCACCGCCGTCGAAAGCGCCGCGACGAATCGGATGAAGCTTCCCGCGCCGTGGCTCGCGGCATTGCCCGAAGTCTCGGCGATCCCGATCGGACCCTGCAGGTTGCAGGTGGAGATCGCGCCCGAAACCATGTGCGCGAGGCCCGAAATCGACAAACGCGCGACATCCCAGGTTTGCAGAACGCCATTGGCGAACGCCCGCCAAAGCGCCGGCCTCTCGGTCTCGGGAACGAAAAACAGGGATCCGGAAACGCCGATCAGCCAACGCGCCTCGAACCCGCCGCCGGCGGCCGGAAGATCGGTGCGCTTCGGCCGCAACGAGACCTCCAGCGTGTTCCCGCCGCGCCAAACGCCCAACGTCAACGGCGCGCTTTCCGACGAATTCACCCGGGCCCGGATCTCCTTGAACGCGGAAACCGGGGCGCCGTCCAAGGTCAAAATCACGTCGCCCGCCCGCAGGCCCGCGTCTTCCGCCGCCGATCCCGGATGCACGCGGTCGACCCTCGCGGGCATCGGAAACGGTCCCGCGACGACCCTCGTTCCGCCGCCGCGCCGCACCAGGTATTCGACCGGTCCGGGCGGCAAGGCCTCCGCGGCTTCGAAGATGTCGCCGAAGCCGTCCACGGGCGCGCCGCCGACCGCCAATATCACGTCCCCCCCGCGCACGCCCGACGGCGCCCCGTCCGGCATCTTCTCCAACCTTCCCACGGTCGGCGCGTCCAAGGCCACGCCCTGCGCGTACATCGCCCCGCCGAACACCGCGATCGAGAGAAGGAAATTGAACACGGGGCCGGCGGCCACCGTCAACGCCCGGCGCCAAAGGGCCGCGCCATGCATCGTGCGCGCCCGCTCCCCGGCGCTCATCCCGCCCAACGCCGCGGCGTCGGCCCCCGACGCCGCGTTCCGGTCGCCGAGGAACTTGACGTAGCCGCCCAAGGGCAGCGCGGCCACGCGCCAGCGCGTTCCGCGGCGGTCGACCCGGGAATACAGTTCCGGGCCGAATCCCAGCGAAAACACCTCGGCGTGGATGCCGCACCAGCGACCGACGATGTAATGGCCGTATTCGTGGACCGAAATTATGATCGAAAGGGCGGCCACGAAGGCGATCACGGTTCCGAACACGCCGCCGATGTCGGGAATCAGATCAATCATTGCGCTCCCCGGGTCTCATGCCAGCCACACCGCGGGCGATTTCCCGCGCCAGCGAATCCGCGTCAAGCACGTTTTCCGGGGTGACCTCGGCGCCTCCCAGGTCCGCGCGGGCGGAAATCCCAACAAGGGTCTCCTCCACGACGCGAGCCATGTCCAGAAAACCGATCCGGCCGCCGATGAAAAGATCCAGCGCCGTCTCCCTCGCCGCGTTGAACGCGGCCCCCGCCAGACCGCGCGTCTCCATCACTTCGCGCGCCAGCCGCAGGGCGGGATACCTCTCCTCGTCCGGGGGGGAGAATTCCAACCGGCCGACCGCCGCGAGATCGAGCCGCTCGACCGGCAGGTTCCGCCGCTCGGGCCAATTCAGGGCGTAGCCGATGGCGTGGCGCATGTCGGCGGGGCCCATGTGGGCGATCATGCCGCCGTCCACGTGCCCGACGATCGCGTGGACGAGACTTTGCGGATGGACGAGCACCTCGATGCGCGACGGATCGATTCCGAAATATTCCCTCGCCTCGATGAGCTCGAGGGCCTTGTTGAACATCGACGCGGAATCGATTGTGATCCGCTGGCCCATGGCCCAATTGGGGTGGCGCGACGCCTCGGCCACCGTCGCCGTGGCGAGCCGCTCAATCGGCCAGTCCCTGAAGGCGCCGCCCGACGCGGTGATGATTATCCGCTCGACATCCCCGGGGTTTTCCCCTCCCAGGGCCTGGAACACCGCGGAATGCTCGCTGTCCACCGGCAGGAGCCGGCCCCCGCCCCCGGCGACGGCCGCCATGACCAGCGGCCCCGCCGCCACGAGCGTCTCCTTGTTGGCGAGCGCCAGCGTCGCGCCGCGCTCCAGCGCCGCGAGTCCGGGTCGCAGGCCCGCCGCGCCGACGATGCCCGACATCACCCAATCGGCCGGCCGGCGGGCCGCCTCGACGACCGCTCCCCCGCCCGCGGCGACCTCGGTGTCCGTGTCCGCCAAGGCGTCCTTCAGATCCCCGTAACACTCGTCGAAGGCGGTGACCGCCAACCGGGCCTTCAACGCCCGGGCCTGCTCGGCGAGGAGCGCGACGTTTCGTCCGCCGGTCAGGGCGACGACATCGAACCTCTCCGGTTCCCGCGCGATCAAATCGACCGTGCTCGAGCCGATCGACCCCGTCGACCCCAGCACCGTCACGCTCCGCATTCGGGCCGCTTCAGAGCCGGACGGCGGGCGGTTCGATGAACAGCGCCAGCGCCACCATGAACAGCGCCGCGCCCAGAAGCCCGTCGAACCGGTCCAACAATCCACCGTGACCGGGAATCAGATTCGAGGAATCCTTCACGCCGACCCGCCGCTTCAACGCGCTTTCCGCGATGTCGCCCAATTGGCTGGCGAAGCTCAGCAGCGCGCTGATCCAGATCAGTTCCCAACCGGCGAAGGTGAAGGCCGAGAAGGCCGCTCCGACCGCGGCCGCCGCGGCCCAGCCGCACAGGATCCCGGCCCAGGTTTTCTTGGGCGAGACCGAGGGCCAGAATTTGGGGCCGCCAATGACCCTTCCGCCGAAGTACCCGAAAATGTCCGTCGCGGCGACGACGACGACCAGCCAGTACAGCCAGACCATGCCGTGGTCTTCGCGGAACGTGACGAGCCCGTAGTCCGCGATCAGCATCGCCGCGAAAAAGGCGCCGTAGACCAAGGATTTCCGCGGCATCGTCAGGGTGGCCACCACGGCCAGCGCCGCGCAGAGCGGCGCGGTCCACGCCGCGCCGACATGCGGAGTCGCCACGATCAGCGCGGCGGCGGCGGCGCCGTGGAGCACGCCCCGCGCCGAAAACTCCGGCGCCAGCATCCGGGTCAATTCCCAAATCATCAACCCGGTCGCGACGGCCACCGGAACCAGGAACCATGTTCCCCCCATGAAGATCGCGAACGCTCCGACGGCCACCAGAAGCAGGCCCGACGCCACGCGCGGCCGCAGGTCGCCCCAGGGGCCCGGGCGGCCCGGCGCCGGCGGGTCCGCGCCGTCCGGTTTCACGCGGGAACCGCTCCGAACCTTCGCTCGCGCGCCGCGTAGCCGCGGATGATCCCGGCGAAGATCTCCGCGGTGAAGTCCGGCCAGAGCGTGTCCACGAATTCGTATTCCGCGTAGGCCGACTGCCAGAGCAGGAAATTCGATATCCGCGCCTCCCCCGAGGTTCGGATCACGAGGTCGGGATCCGGCAACACGTGAGTGTCCAGGAACCGCGAAAGCGTGATCTCGTCCACCGACCCCGGGTCGAGGTTTCCCGACGCGACCTCGGCCGCGAGCCGCCTCACCGCGCGGGCGACCTCGTCCCGTCCGCCGTAGTTCAGCGCGACGGTCAGATGCAATCGGCCATTCCCGGCCGTCAAAGTCTCCACCTCGTCCATCACCGCGCGAAGCTTGGCGTCCAGGCGCACGCGGTCTCCTATGAAGCGGACGCGCACGCCCGCCGCGTTCAATTCCTCCGTCGCGCGCGCGATGTACAGCCGGAACAGGCTCATCAACCCTGCGACCTCCGCCTGTGTGCGTTTCCAGTTCTCCGTCGAAAACGCGAATATCGTCAGGTATTCGATGCCGAGGGGCGGACACGCCTCCAGGATTTCGCGCACGCGCTGCCCGCCGGCCTGGTGGCCGAACAGCCGCGGCTTGCCGCGCATGGCCGCCCAGCGGCCATTGCCGTCCATGATGATCGCGACATGGCGTGGAGACATGTTCAGGTGCCCCGCGTTGGGCCGATTGGGAGCGGCCGATTCAGACCTGCATGATTTCCTGCTGCTTGGCTTCGACCGCTTGGTCGATGGCCTTGGTGTGGCGGTCGGTCAGTTCCTGAATCTCGTCGGACCAGATCCTCTGGTCATCCTCGCTCATGCCGCCGGCCTTGGCTTTTTTGACCCGCTCCATGCCGTCGCGCCTGACATTGCGGACCGCCACGCGCGCCGATTCCGCGTATGTCGCCGCCACCTTGCTCAGCTCGCGTCGCCGCTCCTCGTTCAATTCCGGGATCGGCAGGCGGATGATCGGCCCGTCGACCACCGGGTTGAGTCCGAGACCGCTGTCGCGGATCGCCTTCTCGACCTTCCCCACCATTTGCCTGTCCCAGACATTGACCACGATCATGCGCGGTTCGGGCACCGTGACGGTGCCCACCTGGTTGATCGGGGTCGACTGGCCGTAGGCGTCCACGGTCACCGGCTCCAGCATGGACGCCGAGGCCCGCCCCGTCCTCAACGTCAGGAATTCCTGACGCAGAGACGTCATGGCGCCTTCCATCCGGCGCTCCAGATCGTCCAAGTCGATTTCGTCGTCATCGGCCATCGGAATTCCACCCGCTCGCACTGTTCCACATCCGGTTCCGCGCGAACCTAGACGATTCCACAGCCTTTGCAAGTCCCCGGGTCGTCGATCCGCGGCCCGGGGGGCAAACGCGCCGTGGACGGATCAATCGAATTGGACGCGGACCGCCCCGGAAGGGCGGACGGGGCCGCGTCCCCGATTCCGGACACACCGGACGGTTTCGGAGGGCGCGGGCGGGAGGACCGGCCGGTTCCCCGGCCTTCGGGCCACTACCGGTTCCGGGAATCCCCGTCGACACGGCTGGTCGCCCCCTTTCGACTCCGCCTCCGCGGGCGGAAGCAAAGGTCTCCGCGCTCCATGCCCGCGAGCCTGGATCCGGAGTCCGCGGGGCGCGGGATCCGGCGCCGCGCTTGGACGGGCCACCAATCCACGCCGCGCGCGCGGCCGGGACCCACCACCCAACGGCGGGCGCCGGCGCCGTCGTCATTTCACGCCGCGCGCGGGCGCGACCGGAACCCGGCGGAGCAAACAAATCGGCGCGCCGTCCTCGTCATTTCACGCCGCGCGCGGGCGCGACCGGAACCCTCGGTCGAGATCGGCGATCCAAACATCCGGCGCATTTCACGCCGCGCGCGTGCGCGGCCGGAACCCGCGGTCGAGATCGGTGATCCAAACATCCGGCGCATTTCACGCCGCGCGCGGGCGCGGCCGGAACCCCGAAATTCGGCTTCCCCC
>JANQKA010000268.1 GCA_028281405.1 Hasllibacter sp.
CGTGAAGAATCCGCCGGCCTCGTACGGCGCCACGTTGTAGCTCGCGGAACCGGCGACCGGGCGGTCCGTCGGGTTGTGCGCCTCGTAGAACGCGAGGCCGGTCTCGCCGATGCGGATCTCCATCAGCCGCTCGACGGGTTCGAAGGTCCAGGGCATGCCACGCTCGAGGCTGGCGTCGAAGCGGATCTTGATGGTCCGGTCGAGAATTTGGTTGGCGTCCGGGGCGGCGTCCGCGGTCAGGGGGGTGCCCCCGAAGCCCGTGACGCGGCAGAACAGGTCGTAGAGCGGAACGGATGCGAAGCCGAGGCCGCCCATGACGGCCGCGACCGCGAGGAGTTTCGCGGCGACGCCGCCGTTGCGGGTCATTCGGAAGCCTCCTGCGCGGCGAGGGAGGGGCGCGCCACGTGGTCGAAGCCCTGGACGGGGCCGTCGCGGGCGATCTTCACCACCGAAAGGCCGAACACGAGCGCGGCGAATCCCGCGAGGCATGCCGCGACCCACAGATTGCGGGAGCGCCGCCGGGCGTGCAGTTCGTGGTCCTTCCGGAACGCCATCACGCGACTCCCGCGGCGCGAAGGGCCTTGTCGGCAAGGAGCGCGCCAAAGTGCAGGAACAGGTAAATCAGGGACAGCCTGAAGAGGGATTTCTCGGCGGCGTGCCCGTCCGCGGCGGCCTCGTCCTCGGATCGGTTCCTGACCTTCCAGGCGCCCCTCAGGAACAGGGCGTTCATGATCAGCGAGGTCGCGATGTAGGCGGGCCCGCCGACGGAGGTGAAGCCGAGGACCAGGGCGACCGGGGCCAGGACCGCTGCGTAGACGAATATCCGGGAACGCGTCTCGGCGCGTCCATGGGTGACGGTGAGCATCGGCACGCCGGCGAGGTCGTAGTCGGTCTTCACGAAGAGCGCGAGGGCCCAGAAGTGCGGGGGCGTCCACAGGAACACGATCGCGAACATCAGCATCGGCTCCGGAGCGGCCGCGCCGGCCGCCACGGACCAGCCAACGACCGGAGGCAGGGCGCCCGCGGCCCCGCCGATCACGATGTTGCTCGGGGTCCGGCGCTTCAGCAGCATCGAATAGACGACCACGTAGAAGAAGATCGTGAAGGCGAGGAGTCCGGCCGCGACGATGTTGGCCGACAGCATCAGCATCACGACCGAGAGTCCCGACAGCCAAAGCCCCAGCTGCAGGGCCTCGCCCGGGGCGACCCTTCCCGAGGGGATCGGCCTGTTCCTGGTGCGCTTCATGAGGGCGTCGATATCGGAGTCCCACCACATGTTGAGCGCTCCGGCCGCGCCCGCGCCCAGGGCGATGAACAGGACGGACGCGAAGGCCTCGACGGGGTGGACGCTTCCGGGGGCGACGATCAGGCCGACCAGCGCGGTGAACACCGCGAGCGACATGACGCGCGGCTTCAGCAGCGCGACGTAGTCGCCGAAGCCGGCGTCGCCGTGAGTGTTGATGGTCAGATCGCTCATGAAACCGTCCGGATGGTGGAGGGCCGGGGCAGGACGCGCCGGCCCCCGGGTGGATCAGTCCGCGGAGGCCAATTTCACGGGGCGCGGAACGCCGGCGTATTCGGCCTTCGCCTCCCTCAACCACCGCCTGTAGTTCGCCTCGGACACGACCTTGACGGTGATGGGCATGTAGGAGTGCTGGAGACCGCAAAGCTCGGAGCACTGGCCGAAGTAGACGCCCTCCCGGTCGGCCTCGAACCAGAGTTCGGCGAGGCGGCCGGGAACGCCGTCCTGCTTCACGCCGAACGACGGGATGGTCCAGGCGTGGATCACGTCGGCGGCGGTGACCTGCATGACGATGGTCCTGTTGACCGGCACGACGACGGCGGTGTCGGTGGCCAGGAGATACTCGTCGGGGGCGTAGCCGTATTCGGCGAGTTGGTCCCGCTCGAGCATGACGCTTTCGAATTCGAAGCCCTCGTCGACGTATTCGTAGCCCCAGTACCACTGGTATCCGGTGACCTTTATGGTCACGTCGCCCTCGGGGATTTCCTGCTGATTGAACAGCACGGGCAGCGAGAACGCCCCGATCGCGACGAGAATTATTATGGGCACGACGGTCCAGGTCACCTCGAGCGGAGAATTGTGGGTGAAGGTCGCCGGCGTCGGGTTGAACCTCCGGTTGTAGCGGATGATCACCCAGCCGATCAGCGCGAGCACGAAGGCCACGATGACGGTGATGATCACGAGGATGAATCCGTCGAGCCACTGCAGTTCCCGGGCCAGCGATGTCGCGGCGGGTTGGAAGCCGGTTCCCATCGGCTGCGGTTTCCCGATTGTCTCGAGTCCGTCGGTCGGCGACTGGGCCATCGCCGCTCCGGCGGCCGCCACCGAAAGCGCGAGGGCCGAAATGATCTTGCGCATGAGTCTCTCACCTGTTTCGTGCCGGAACACCGGAGTCGGCGGCGCGCGCGATCCGGTTGTCCACGGCCCCCCGTAAATCATAATGAGGGCGCGCGGGCAAGGGTCGGCCCCGCGCATTCCCGCCGCCCGGCACACCGCGCCCGCGCGCCGCTCCGAAGGAGGTTTCATGGCCTTGGATCATTCGCCGTTCCGCCCGTTCGACGGGCGGCTCGATCCCGAAGCCGCGCTGGAGATCCTTCGCGGCGCGACACTGGGCGCCGACGACGGCGAGATCTTCATGGAACGGCGCCGGTCGGAGGTTCTTTCCTTCGACGACGGCCGTTTGCGCACCGCCTCCTACGACGCCGCCGAGGGATTCGGCCTGCGCGCGGTCAAGGGCGAGGCGGCGGGATACGCGCATTCGACGGAGATTTCGGAGGCGGCGCTGCGCCGCGCCGCGGAAACGGCCCGCCTGGCCGTCGGCGATGGCGGCGGAACCCTCGCGGACGGGCCGCCCGCCACCAACCGCAAATTGTACACGGACGAGGATCCGCTGGCGGGACGCGCCTTCGCCGAGAAGGTGGACATGCTGCGCGAAATCGACGCCTTCGCGCGGGGGGCGGACCGGCGCGTGGTCCAGGTCGCCGCGACCCTCTCCGCGGCGTATCAGGAGGTGGAGATCCTGCGGCCCGAGGGCCGCCGGGTCACCGACGTCCGTCCAATGACCCGACTCAATGTGTCCGTCACGGTGGAGGAGAACGGGCGCCGGGAGACCGGCACCCGCGGCTCGGGGGGCCGCGACCTTCCGGACGCGCTGATGGAGCCGGATGTCTGGCGCGCCTCGGTTGGCGAGGCGCTGCGGATCGCGCTGGTGAACCTCTCGGCCGGGGACGCCCCCGCGGGGGTGATGGACGTGGCCCTCGGACCCGGATGGCCCGGCATCCTGCTCCACGAGGCGGTCGGGCACGGACTCGAGGGCGACTTCAACCGCAAGGGCACCTCCGCCTTCGCCGGGCTGTTCGGCCAACGGATCGCCGCGCCCGGCGTGACCGTGCTCGACGACGGCACGATTCCGGATCGGCGCGGGTCGATCAGCGTGGACGACGAGGGAACGCCTTCCGGCAGGAACACGTTGATCGAGGACGGGATCCTGGTCGGCCACATGCACGACCGCCAGAACGCGAGATTGATGGGCGCCGCGCCGACGGGGAATGGGCGGAGGCAGTCCTACGCGCATGTTCCGATGCCGCGGATGACGAACACCCTCATGCTGGGCGGCGACGCGGACCCGGCGTCCCTGGTGGCCGGGGTCGGGGACGGGATTTACGCGGTGGGCTTCGGCGGCGGACAGGTGGACATCACCAACGGCAAGTTCGTGTTTTCCTGCACCGAGGCCTACAGGGTGAAGAATGGCCGGGTCGGGGCGCCGGTGAAGGGGGCCACCCTGATCGGGGACGGCGCCACCGCTCTGCGGCGCATCCGCGGGGTCGGCAACGACATGGCCCTCGACCCCGGCCTCGGAACCTGCGGCAAGAACGGTCAATGGGTTCCGGTCGGCGTGGGTCAGCCGACGCTTCTGATCGGCGGGCTCACGGTCGGCGGCTCCGCGGCGTGACGCTTCGGAGGTTTTGACGGCCGAGGGGATTCAACCGTCCGCGATCCATGAATTCCGGGGAGCGATCCGGCGGGAGTGAAATCACCAACCTCCGCCCGGAGAAGCGGAGGCGGCTTCCGGCCTTCGGGTGTCCGCCCGCGCGGCCGCGACGAAGTTCGTGTTTCCCTGGCGTCCGCCGACGGGCGGCGCGGAGGGTTTGCCGTCTCGGTTGGAGCGTTCGGAGACCAACTCTCCGCTTCGTCGCGCCGGCCGTTCGTCGCGGCCGAAGCTCGGGCGGCCCCCCCGGACATGTGGAGACTTTCGCCCGGCCGGGCCCGCGCGCTCCGGTTGACAGTGCGGAGAATATGGCGCACTTCCCCCGCGGATCCGCAATCAGCAGGAATTTCCCCCGGCATGCCCGTCGTCGTCGTCGAATCCCCGGCCAAGGCCAAGACAATCAACAAATACCTCGGAAGCGATTACACCGTGCTCGCCTCATTCGGGCATGTGCGCGACCTGCCTCCCAAGGACGGGTCGGTCGACCCGGAAAACGGCTTCGACATGAAGTGGGAGGTGGGCGCCGACAGCAGGAAACACGTCAAGGCGATCACGGAGGCGTTGAAGAAGGACGGCGAATTGATCCTCGCCACCGACCCCGACCGCGAAGGCGAGGCGATTTCCTGGCATCTGCAGGAGGCCCTGACCTCCGCCCGCGCGATCGGCAAGGACACGCCGGTGAGCCGGGTCGTGTTCAACGCCATCACGAAGTCCGCCGTGACCGAGGCGATGAAAAATCCGAGAAGCGTGGACCGCAATCTCGTCGAGGCCTACCTCGCCCGCCGGGCTTTGGATTATCTCGTCGGATTCACCCTGTCCCCGGTTCTTTGGCGCAAACTGCCCGGCGCCAAGTCGGCGGGGCGGGTCCAGTCGGTCTGCCTGCGGATGATCGTCGAGCGCGAGACGGAAATCGAAGCGTTCACCGCCCGCGAATACTGGACCGTTAAGGCCAAGCTCGCCACGCCGCGCGGCGAACCCTACGAAGCGCGCCTGGCGGTCTACGACGGCGGGAAACTCGACAAATTCGGAATCGAGAACCAGGCCGCCGCGGAATTGGCGGTCAGCGCGGTCGAAAAGCGCGACCTCAAGGTCGATGCGGTCCAGGCCAAACCGACCTCCCGCAATCCATCCCCGCCGTTCATGACCTCGACGCTTCAGCAGGAGGCCAGCCGCAAGTTCGGATTCGGGGCCCGCGCCACCATGTCGACCGCCCAGCGCCTCTACGAGGCCGGCCACATCACCTACATGCGGACGGACGGCATCGACATGGCGCCGGAGGCCGTGACCGCCGCGCGCGAAGCGATAAAGGGGAAATTCGGAGCGGAATACGTCCCGTCCTCGCCGCGCCTGTACAAAAACAAGGCCAAGAACGCGCAGGAAGCGCACGAATGCATACGCCCCACCGACCTGGCCAAGGACGCCGCGGCGCTTTCCATCGCGGATTCCGACCAGCGCAGGCTTTACGAACTGATTTGGAGACGGACCATCGCCAGCCAGATGGAGTCCGCGAGGATCGAGCGGACGACGGTCGATATCGCCTCGGCGGACGGGGCCGTCGGACTGCGGGCCACCGGACAGGTGGTCCAGTTCGATGGTTTCCTGGCGGTCTACGAGGAGGGCCGCGACGAACCGGAGGGTGACGCGGCCGGAAACGCGGAGTCGGACGAGGGCGGGGACGGGCGACTGCCACGGATCGAAAAGGGCGAGGCGGCGGAGAAAAAGTCCGTGACGCCGACGCAACATTTCACCAAGCCGCCTCCGCGCTACACCGAGGCGACGCTGGTGAAGCGGATGGAGGAGCTCGGCATCGGCAGGCCGTCCACCTACGCAAGCATCGTCACCACGATTCAGGACCGGGGATACGTCCGCAAGGAGAAGGGCCGACTGCTTCCGGAGGACAGCGGCAGGCTCGTGACCGTCTTCCTGATCAATTATTTCCGGAAATACGTGGGCTACGAGTTCACCGCGAATCTGGAAGAGGAACTCGACGACATCACGGCGGGATCCCGGAAATGGACCGACGTGCTTTCGCGGTTCTGGCGCGAATTCCACGCGGCCGTCGGGGAAACAACCGAACTGCGCGTCTCCGACGTGCTCGAGAAAATAAACGAGACCCTGGCGCGGCACATTTTCCCGCCGCAACCGGACGGGTCGGACCCCAGGGTTTGCCCGACCTGCCGCGAGGGCACGCTGTCGGTGCGCACGGCGCGCGGCGGCGGCGCCTTCATCGGCTGCTCCCGTTATCCGGAGTGCCGGTACACCCGGGCCTTCGGGCCTCCCGACCCGGAAGCCGAAAAATCGGCGATTCCACCGGACGGAAAACTGTTGGGCGTGGAAGGCGGCGACGAGATCCGCGTGTTCAAGGGACGCTTCGGCCCCTACGCGCAGCGCGGGCAGGTGACCGAGACGAACAAAAAGCCTCCCCGCCAGACGGTTCCCGAAATTTGGAAGCCGGAGGAATTGACTCTCGAACGGGCGGTGCGCCTTCTCGCCCTGCCCCGGCTGGTCGGCGAGCATCCCGAGGACAAGGTCTCGGTATGGGCGAACATCGGCCGCTACGGTCCCTATCTGAAACACGCGGCGTCCACGTCGGACAAGGGCGGCACCACCGCGAACCTGGAGACGGTGGAGGACGTTTGGACCGTGGGAATGAACCACGCCGTGCAGCTTCTGGCTGAAAAGGTCGCCAAGCGCAAAGGCCCCACCTCGAAAGTGCTGAGGGATCTCGGCGAGCACCCAGACGGCGGGCAGGTTTCGATCATGGACGGCAAATACGGCCCCTACGTCAAATGGGAGAAGGTCAACGCGACCCTGCCCGGGGACGCGGACCCCCAAACGATGTCCATGGACACGGCCCTGGAACTCATTTCGGAAAGAATGACCAAGGGAGGTGGAAAGCGCCGGTCAACCGGAAGGAAAAGCGCGTCCCCGGCCAAGAAATCCACCACGTCCGCGAAGAAGGCCGCGCCCGCGACCGCGAAGAAGGCCGCGCCCGCGGCCGCGAAGAAAGCCGCGCCCGCGGCCGGGAAGCGGAC
>JANQKA010000290.1 GCA_028281405.1 Hasllibacter sp.
ACCTTGTAAACCAGCATTTTAGCGAAAACGCTCAGGTAGGTGTGGACGAGGAACACACGCTCGGAACCGTCGAACTTGTCGTAGGCGACGCTCAGGAAGCGTTCCCACTGTTCATACGCGACGGTGACTTCGCCGCTCGATTTCGCTTCCGTGAAGTGTGCGGTCAGTTGGTCCACCGCGGTGATGAACGCGTTCGACCCTTCCCCGAAATCGTTCTTGATGGCGGCGAGGGTGGGGCGCTTCTTGACCGCCCTGAAAAGAATCGAATCTAGAAAATGGTAAAACTCGAGGCAATTCGATTCGGTGAGGGTGAAGCTGTCTTTCTCCATGAGTTTGATGTCCGAGGAGGATATCGGTGTCCCGCCCGGCACATGATCAATATCGGGCGCGTGGATTTTCCAAGTCACGCAGTCGGACGCGATCAATGTGAATTGATACCGCGACCCGCTGTTCCAGTTCCCCGTGACGTAGTCGGCGAGTTGCTCCTTGGCGTGCCCGCCGGTTTTGGACAGATCGTTTTCGAACTCGATAATCACGGAGCCGTACTGCGTGTCGGCCCGTCCCCTGTCCGACCTCCTGCCCGGCCGCCGGATCTTGGTGACGACCCTTTCCGCGCCCGCCACGAAATCCTCGATGACGGGCTTTGCCGTCTTCAGGCCGCCGAACAGGGATTGCAGGAGGGCGACGAATCTCTGGCGTTTGACCTCTTCGTTCCCGGCGGCCTTGACCGCCCTGAGGTAGCTTCGCACCTCATCTTCGATGTTCGCCCGCATGCCTAGCTCCCCGCGCCGCCGCTGCGCGATGTCTAAAGGAAATCGGCTCCCAGCGCCAGAGTTTCCGCCCCGGTTGGAATTTCCGTCTGGGTGCGGCCTCCGCCCATGGACGATGGTCCGGTTGCCAGTTGGCGCGGTGTTGAATCGTCGGGGCCGGATTCATCGAGGTTACTCGTTCACCGTGTTGTCGTCGCCAAACCAAGTCCGCGGGGACGCGGGCGCCGGGTGCGACCTTGCCGGGGAACGGAGGGCCTCGTCGAGCGCGTGACGGAGGTCTCCCTTCGGGTCGGCGGGGTTGATCTGGAGATGGACACTCCGGATTGGCGGACACCCCACTTCTGGCATGACCGGCGGTGTGTCGTGGGTCGGTGGTGTGCGTGGTGCGCGGTTTTGATTCGATTTGGACGCTCCGACGGTGGCCGTCCGGGGTGTCGCTCCGTTGCATGCGGAGGGGATGGGAAGCCCGGTCGACCGTGGGCCGGCGTTGGGCGGCCAATGGTCGAGGGCGAGTGCTCGAACAAAACCACGTCCGCGGGAGTTCAAGGAGTCACCGGTCGTCCGCGCACCGGTTTTGCGTTGAGGGAACCCGCCTGCTCCCGGCTGATCCCGCGGGATCATTCGAATTCTTGACCGGACGAATCCCGGGCGGACGCGAGGCGGCCTGGCCTATCCCGACGGGCATGTTTCCACTGGAGGCGCCCACGGGACGCACCGGAAATTGACCGGAAAGTTCAGTGGAACCGCCGGGCGGCGCGACTTTGCCGCTTGTCGTCCCATGGCCATCCCACCGTTGCCGGGGATATCGCGCGGGTGAAAACTCCGGCACGGAACCGTTGCCGCATCTCAAATGCGATATTGACGGATCCACCGGGCATAAGGTTTTCTTGGCGCCATCCCCGGCCGCCGTTCAGTTCGCGTTCAGCCCGAACGGAGCTCGCGAGTTGAGGCGAATCTTCCAAGTGTTCTCCCGGGCGATGACTTCCTCGGAGGGCAAGTCCGGCGAGACGCGCTCGAGTATGCTGAATCGGAAGTTCCGAGCATCCCGGCCACGCAGTTCGCGATTTTCTCCGTGTCCTGTCCGCATGTAGGCCCGCCATCGGCCAAGAATGTTGTGTTCGCCGTAAGCCGAGCCAACATAGATCCGGCGATCGGTTTCATCGAAGATGATGTAGATTCCCCGCCACTCGGCCAACCGCGCGCGCCAGGAGCTTGGCAGGTTCACAAGTTCGGTGAAGGTGAGATCGATCTCCCTCCAATCCGGTGGAGGGGCGGTGAACACGCTTTCCTCGAGGATCGCGCGAATTGGAAAGGATGTGCGGTCGAGCCAGCGGAACCAGGAAATTTCAGGGGGCGGATAATCCACGATCAATCGCCCGCGCCATTGGGAGTAGAAGGGCAGGGGCTCAAGGTCGAAGCGCATCGCCTTTCCCAATTTTCCGAATTCGTATCTGGTGGGGGGAAATTTGTACCCCATGTTTTTAAGTTCATGGTACTCGGGGATTCGAGTGAAGGCGGCGTACCCGAGTTTCCGACCTTCGCGCACCCGGTACAGCCCCACGAAATGGGCCGTCCCGGGCTTGATGCCCAGAAAGCTCGCGACGAATTCGGCTTTGTTGACCGAATTCCGGGGGCGGAACTGGACTGATTGATATGCTTCGAACAGGTCTGGACGCTCCGAGATTATCCACGGCATGGCGCGGGCGAGATGGTTCTCCTTGGGGCGATGGCGAAGGACAAGGATGCGCTCGCTCACATTCGGATCGATATCCTCGCTTTTCAACAGATCCTTGAAGTACATGGAGTGTTCCCTTCATGTCGTTGGCTCGGGGCCATGAAAGCCCGGGAAGGTAGCCCGGACCCACCTTCCGGACGAACGCTCCGCCGCGTCCCCATGTCCACCGGACCCTGGAAAATCGCCGTCGCCACCCGGATGATTCAGGATCCCATGTGGAAGCGATCATCCATCCGGGTGGGATCGAGTCATCTGAAACGTGATGGAGGCGGATTTATCCGCTCCCGTCAAGCGGCGAATCGCTTTCGTGCGGAGGCCACGTTTACACGGGCGGAGGTTGGGGTCCACCCTTTCCGGCCTGCTCCCGGAAGGGGAACGCGCCCGACAGGCTTCGGCCGAGGATGGAATACACGCCCGAAGCCCCGGAACCCGCCTCCAAGACCGCGCGGACGAATGGGTGTAGCCGCCAGTAGGAAGCCGCGTTCCCCGGATCCCGCGTGACCAGGGGCGAACCGGCGGGCCGCGGGTCCGGGCAAGGTCGCCCGGTCGCGCCGATGCGCCGTGGGGCCGGCGCCGACGGTGTATCCTGAGATTGACTTCAGGAGTCCACAGACTCCATCCACGCCCTGACCGCCGCTTCGAATTCCCGCGGCTTCTCGGCGTGCAGCCAATGTCCGGCCCCGGGAATCTTCGCGAATTTAGCCTTGGGGAAGAGATCCCGGATCCGCCCGCGATGTTCCATTTTCACATAGTCGCTTCGGGAGCCGGTCAGGAACAGCGTCGGCCCGGCGTAACTCCC
>JANQKA010000028.1 GCA_028281405.1 Hasllibacter sp.
GCCCTCGCCGCCGTGCGGGAACTGTCCCGCCATGTGTCCAACAGCCCCCTCATGATGAGGGTCGAAAACGTCGAGGACGCGTCCCCCATCGCGATTCCCCCGGACGCGGTCGAAATTCTCATCGACGCCCTCGATGGAATCGTTGCGGAACGCGGCGGCGCGAGTGAGCCCGTCGGCGCGGAACTGAGCCTTTCCCAGGCCGCGGAGATTCTTTACATTGATGTCCCTCAGCTCATCAAACTCATCGATAACAATGAAATTCCCCATCGGTTGGTTGGAGGGCATCCCCGCCTTCGCGTGCGGGACGTGATGAAGTTCCGGTCCGGTCTCCAATTCAAACGCCGGGCCGTGCTGGATCGGTTGGTGGCGGAGGCTCAAGAACAGAACATGGGATACTGATCATGAAATCGCCCCTCCGCAAGGCACTTTTTGACGCGATTGTCCTGTATCCCGCCCCCCTCCGCGATCTGTTGATGGAACTTGGTCTGAAACTCTGCCACCAGCCAAAGTGGACGGTCGAGATTCAGCGGGAATGGGTGGGGGCCCTTCTTCGCAACGAGCCCCATCGGGAACCGGACGCACTCGAACGCTTGCGACCTCATGGAACAGCATATGCTCGATCCATTGGTGAGCGGCCACGAGGGAATGATCAGGGTTTCGACCTTCCCGACCCCGACGATCGACATGTCCTCGCCGCCGCGGTCGTCGGCAAATGTGGAACCATCGTCACCATGAATTCGAGGGATTTCCCCGAGGGATCCCTCGCCCCATTCGGCGTCAAGGCGCGACACCCCGACGATTTCCTGATCGACCTCCCGCATACGAATCTTGAATACTTTTGCACTTCGATCCGGGATGTGCGTGTCAGACTTGACAACCCGTCATTCAGTGTCGCGGAATACCTTGAATCCCTCGCCAAGCAAGGGCTTCCGGCAACAGTCGCCGAGCTTGAACGGCACCGCGATTCGCTCTGACGGCTCCGCGTCGAAAGCACCGGTCATCCCACACCTCCGCGCGCGTTCATCGATTTGACGAACACCTCCGTGCGGAAGCACGCGACGCCCCGTGACATCATCCCGAAACGCACCGCGCCAAACCACTGGGGATTCCATCCCGGAGGCGTTGGCCGACCATAAAAAGCGCCACTTGACCCGCCGCGTCCCCAACCCCGGAAGGGAGGTCTCCCGACGCCAAAACCGCGATCAAGACGCACGCGACGTTCCGGTGACCTTTTCCCGACCCAATCGCAACAGGAGCGTGCGTCATCACGGCGGCAATGTGGCCCAGGTTTTTGAATGAGGCCGGGTGCGATGGTGTCCAAGGATCCTGGATCGTGACCATGACGCTCCGGGGATCGGTGTGTCGTTCGCGACTGAATCATGAGAAGCATGTTCACACGGGTCGCATCCACGGCGGGGCGAAGGCCATGCGGGGCGGAATCAGTGAAACGAATATTTTGCGAAATTTCCCGCCGCCTTCTTGACATCCTCGCCGGGAAGCCGTTTTACCCCGCGAAAAGTCGAACATGGAGGGATCCCCGATGAACAAGTTCGAAAAGCGCACACCGGAGGCGCGGGAAGCGCTCCTCGCCCTCGCCGCCGTGCGGGAACAGTCTAGCCAAGCGCCCGACGCCCCCCTCAAAATCCGGGTCGGCGATTCCGGGGACGCCGACCCAATCGCGATACCTCGGGACGTGGTTGAGATTCTCATCGACGCTCTCGATGGAATCGCGTCGGGCCACGGAGGGACGAACAAACCCAAAGAGGCCGAATTGAGCGTCACACAGGCCGCGGAGGTGTTGTACAAAGATGTGTCCCACGTCATCGAACTCATCGAAAAAAACGAAATTCCCCATCGAATGGTGGGAAATCACCCCCGCCTGCGCGTTCAGGATGTGATGGACTACAGGTCCGTGAGCCATATCAGGCGCCGGGCCGTGCTTGATCAGCTTGTGGCCGATGCCCAAGAACAGAACATGGGGTACTGACCTTGCTGCCCACCCGAAAGTCCCTTTTGGACGCGAATGTCCTTTATCCCGCGCCCCTGCGGGATATCTTGATGGAGCTTGGGGTGGGAATCGCCACGAGCCAAGGTGGACCCTGGAGATCCGGAAGGAATGGGTGGACGCGCTTTTTGGCAACGAGCCTCGTTGGGATCCGGAGGCGTTCGAACGCACATGCGACCTTATGGAGAAACATGTCGTCGATTGCCTGGTAACGGGCCACGAGGACACGATCAGGCGTTGGACCTTCCCGACCTCGACGACCGACAAGTTTTCGCCGCCACCGTAGATGGTTGTTGTGGAAACTTCGTGACCAAAAATCCGAAGGATTTTTCAAGGAGGCTCTCGCGACATTCGGAATCAAGGCGCGACACCCTGACGATTTCCTTTTCGACCTTTTGCGTTCAAATTACGGAAAGGTGCGCGCCTCGCCGTGAAATGTGCGCTCCAGTCTCAATAAACCGCCGTTCAGCGTGGACGAGTACCTTGAAACCCTGGCCAAGGAAGGGATTTCGGAAACGGTCGCCGAACTTGAACGGCACCGCGATTCGCTGTGACGCGCCCCTCTCGCTGGAAACGGACCAACAGCCGCCCTCCGATGCGTCGCCGGCATGTCGATCGGGTCCGGTCCGCGAACACGCGCCGCGCCGAATGTTTGGAATCCTGGAACTCGCCGCGCAAGCCGCCGGAGAATCCCTTCGCTGCGGCGTCATCCAAGCCGCGACCCCGACGCTTGGCCGCCCCGCTCCTAACCCCAGAAGGGCAGCCCCCTGACCGCCGAAGCCGCTATCACGACGTACGCGACGATCCGGTACACCTTCTCCTTCTCCGGGCGGAACAGGAGCGTCCCCGTCATGACGGCGGCCATGTAGATCGGTGTCTGGACGAGTCCCAGGACAATGATTTCCCAGGAGACGAGGCCCGTGACCATGAACGCCACGAGGAACAGGATGTCGTTCGCGGACAGAAACAAAAGCGTGTTCGCCCGGACCGCCGCCGCTGGAAGGGTGGAGGCCATGTAAAGCAGGATCACCGGCGGTCCCGGAAGTCCCGTGGCCCCCGACAGGACGCCCGCCGCCGCGCCGGTCCCGAGGATCACCGGCGTCGAAACCCGGCCGCGATACCGCGCCCCGGTGGCGAGTATGCCCAGCATCGCGAGCGCCACCAGCGACACTCCCGTCCTGAACAGCTCGGGAGACACGATCCCCAGAACCCAGAGCCCCGCGGGCAATCCGGCGCAGGCGCCCACGATCAGGATGAGAATATCCTTCGGATGTCCTTCCCGAACGGCGCGCGGAACCGCCGGAATCGGCCCGATCAGATCCATCACGAGGAGCGTCGCGATGGCGGCCGCGGGATCGAGGATCTGGGCGGCCACGGGCATGTACACCATGGCGGTGCCGAACCCGGTGAACCCCCTCACCAACCCCGCCGCCACCGCCGCGGCCGCGAGCCAGATCAGACCGTCCGTGGCCAGCGCCGCGGAGAGCGCCTCCATCTCAGGCGTCGGCTCCGCCGAAACGATTGCCGACCCCGTCGTCCGAGGGCTTCGACCAATCGCGCTTGACTCCGAGCCACAAAAGCGCGGCGGTGGCCACGAAGATGGAGGAGTAGGTTCCCACGATCACGCCCCAGATCATCGCGAACACGAATCCCCGGATCACGTCCCCGCCCAGCGTGAACAGCGAAATCAACGCGAGCAGCGTGGTCACCGAAGTCATGAGCGTCCGGCTCAGCGTTTCGTTGATCGAAAGGTTCAGCACCTCCTTCAATGGACGTTTCTTGTATTTGACCAGGTTTTCCCGGACCCGGTCGAACACGACGACCGTGTCGTTCAGGGAATATCCCACGATGGTCAAAAGCGCCGCGATGATGGCGAGGTCGAATTTGATCTGAAACCCGGAAAAGATTCCGATCGTGAGAAGGACGTCGTGGACCAGCGCCAGCACCGCGCCCACCGCGAACTGCCACTCGAACCGCAGCCAGATGTAGATCAGCACCGCCCCGATCGCGAGCGCGACCGCGATGACCGCCGCGCGGATCAACTCCCCGGACACTTTGGGACCGACGGACTCCACCGACAGGAACCGAATCGAAGGTTCGATCCCGGCCAGCGCCGCCTCCACGTCGGAGATGGTGTCGGAGGACACGCTCTCCTGCCCCGCCTGGGCTTGTATGCGCACCATGGCCACGTTGCGGTCGGGACGGGTCGGGTCGAACACCTCGCTGATCGAAACGTCGCCGAGACCGAGCGGCTGAAGCGCGGAGCGGTAGCCACCCACGTCGATCGGGGATTCCGATTGGACCCGGACCGTGGTGCCGCCGCGGAAATCGATGCCGAAGTTGATCCCCTGAATCAGGAAACTCGCGAACCCCAAGACCACGAGGAACGCCGAGGCGCCCAGCCACATCCTCCAGCGGCCGAAGAAATCGACGGTCGTATTCTTGGGAACAAGTCTCAGGCGCATTTCAAACCTCTATCGTTTTCGGCCTGCGGCGGGCGAACCACAGAACGATCATCGCGCGCGTAGCGTAAATCGCGGTGAACACGGACGTCAGAATGCCGATGCTCAGCGTCACCGCGAATCCCTTCACAGGCCCCGACCCCATGACGAAGAGGATCACCGCGGTGATGAAGGTGGTGATGTTGGCGTCGAGGATGGCCGACAACGCCTTCTCGTAGCCAAGTTCAATGGCCCGCGCCGGTCCGCGGGCGGTTTTCAATTCCTCGCGGATCCGCTCGAACACCAGCACGTTGGCGTCAACGGCCATGCCGATGGTCAGTACGATGCCCGCGATGCCCGGCAGCGTCAGGGTGGCTCCGATCAGGCTCAACAGGCCGAATATCAGCCCCACGTTCACGATCAGGGCCACGTTGGCGAACAATCCGAACAGACCGTAGCTCAACCCCATGAACACGAGCACCGCCGCGAAGGCGACGAGACAGGCGATTTTGCCCGCGTCGATGGAATCCTGTCCCAATTCCGGCCCGATCGTGCGCTCCTCCAGAAACACGATTTCCGCCGGCAGCGCTCCCGCCCTCAGAAGCACCGCGAGATTCGTGGATTCCTCGATTGTGAAATTGCCGGTGATGATCCCGGACCCGCCCGGAATGTGGCTTTGGATGACGGGGGCGGAGATCACCTCGTCGTCCAGGACGATGGCGAACGGCGAGCCGATGTTGGCCGCCGTGTAGTCGCCGAACACGCGGGCGCCGGACGGATTGAACCGGAAATTCACCGCGGGCCGCCCGTTCTGGTCGAACGACGGCTGCGCGTCCGTCAATTCCTCGCCCGTGACGACCGGCGTGCGTTCCAGGATGTAGAACACCCCTTCCTCGTCGATCGAGGGGAGGATCACGTTGCCCGCCCCCGGAGCCTGGCTTCCGTTGGATGCGCGGTTGACCACCGGATGGAAGGTCAGTTGCGCCGTGGTGCCGATGATCGCCTTCAATTCCTCGGCTGAACCAATGCCCGGCACTTGGATGAGGATGCGGTCCCTGCCCTGCCTCTGGATCGTCGGTTCCCGCGTGCCGACCTCGTCGACGCGGCGCCGGATGATCTCGAGAGACTGCCGCATGGTGCGTTCGTCGGTCTCCCGGCGTCCGGCCTCTGTCAGGGTAAGCACGACCTCCCCGTTATCCGCCGTCACGTCGATGTCGGAAGCTCCGGCGCCGGTCAGGGTCACCACCGGCCTCGCGAGTTCCTGGACGATATCGACCGCGCGGGCGATGTTTTCGGGCCTGCCGACCCTCACGCGCAATTCGTCGGCGGGGCCGTCCATCCGCCTGACCGTGCCGACCTCGCTACGCGCGTCCCGCAGCGCGTTCCTGACCTCCGGCCAGTACGAGTCCATCCTGCTTTCGTGGACGTCGCCTACCAGCACCTCTCCCAGCAGATGCGCGCCGCCCCTCAGGTCCAACCCGAGGTTGACCAAACCCGACGGCAGGAACCCCGGCCAGCCCGCGGCGTCCGACAACAGCCGCTCCGTGACGGGAGTCCCTGTTTCCAAGGCGGCGACGGCGTCGTTGTGCCGCTCCACCCGGGTATAGGAGAGGTTCGGCAGCGCGAGCAGGAGACCCAGGGCGACGACGCCCCAGATCACCGCCTGCCGGAACGGTGAAATGTTTATCATTCGTTGGAATTCCGGGACACGCGACGAATCAGCGTTTGGACGCCGGTTCGGTCTTGGAGAGCACCTGCGCGATGGTGCCGCGAATCACGCGCACCTTCACGCCCGACGCGATTTCGACCTCGAGTTCGTCCGCGTCTCCGTCCTCCTTGACCTTGGTGACCTTGCCGATGATTCCCCCCTGCGTGACCACCTCGTCGCCGCGCCGCACCGCCGCGACCATGGCCTTGTGGTCCTTCAGCTTCTTCTGCTGCGGACGGATTATGAGGAAGTACATGATTGCGAAAATCAGAATCAGCGGAACGAAAGAGACAAGGCCTCCTCCGGCGCCGCCGGCGGCTTGGGCGTAGGCGGGTGTCGCGAACATGGGCGTATCCTGTGTTTGTCGAAGCCCCGTCGCGGACTTCCCCGAATCGTGCGGTTGCTATCCCACCCCGAAATCCTCCGCAAGGCGGTTCCGAACCGCGCGCGCCCTTCAAAATCCCGCGGCCATGAGTCAAAAGGGCGCCGCGAGCACGAAGGAGGAACCGATGCACGATATTCGCGCAATCCGCGACGACCCGGCGGAATTCGACCGTGTCATGGCCCGTCGGGGCCTGTCCTCTCCATCTTCGGAAATCCTCGCCCTCGACGGTGCCAGGCGCGCCGCGGTCGCGGCCAGCCAGGCGGCGCTCACGGAACGGAACGATGCCTCCGACCGGATCGGGCGGGCCAAGGCGGCGGGGGACGACGCCGAGTTCGAGAGGCTGCGCGCGCTCGTCGCCGCGAAGAAGGAGGAGATCGCGCGTTTGGAGTCCGAGGCGAAGACCGCCGACGACGATCTCAGGGAACTCATGATGACGCTGCCCAACGCGCCGGTCGACGAGGTTCCCGATGGCGCGGACGAGGCCGACAACGTCGAGATCAAACGATGGGGCGCCCCGCGGGAGTTCGGGTTCGCGCCCAGGGAGCACCACGGGATCGCGGGGCCCGCGCGGGGATTCGATTTCGAAACCGCCGCGCGCCTGTCGGGATCCCGCTTCGTCGTGCTGAAGGGGGCGCTCGCGACGCTTCACCGCGCCCTGGCGCAATTCATGATCTCGACCCATGTGGCGGAAAACGGCCTCACCGAGATGTGGACCCCCGTCCTCGTCCGCGAAGAGATGATGCTCGGGACCGGACAGTTGCCCAAGTTCGGCGGAGACAGCTACCAAACCACCAACGGGTGGTGGCTCGTGCCCACATCGGAGGTCACGCTGACCAACGTCGTCCACGGACTAACCGTCGACGGGGACGATCTTCCCCTCCGGATGACCGCGCACACCCAGTGCTTCCGCTCTGAGGCCGGGGCGGCGGGCCGCGACACGACGGGCATGCTGCGCCAGCATCAATTCGAAAAGGTCGAGATGGTCTCGGTGACCCATCCGGACAAGGGTCTGGATGAGCTCGACCGCATGACCGCCTGCGCCGAGGGCATCCTAGAGCGTCTCGGCCTGCCCTACCGCACCGTGATCCTCTGCGCCGGCGACATGGGTTTCGGCGCCCGCAAGACCCATGACATAGAGGTCTGGCTGCCCGGTCAGAACACCTACCGGGAAATCTCCTCCTGCTCCTGGTGCGGCGACTTCCAGGCCCG
>JANQKA010000302.1 GCA_028281405.1 Hasllibacter sp.
TCGAGATGCTTCGTTTCGATGACGTGACCCTGGCGGTGGTCGGAGATCACAGCGACTCCGGCAGGACTGCGACGGACGACGAACTCATTGTGGGCGGAGACACGGCCGATGGCATGGCTTCCGCCAACATGCGGGTTATGGGTGGTGCCGGCGGCGACTACATCCTCGGCCTCGGCGGAGACGATCATATCGAAGGTGGCGCGGGTGACGACCTGATCTTCGGTGGTACCGGAACTGGTGACGTAGCGTATTTCTCATCCGCCCGGACCGACTATATCGTCTGGACGACGGGAACTGGCGACGAGCGGATCGTCCATGTGCGGGATCGTGACGATGGAGATGGCTATGACCAGCTGAACGGAGTCGAAATTTTCATGTTCGGCACGGATGCCGCCGTGGATGTCGCGGGCCTCTCCGCAGGCACGGCGCCGCCCGACGCGCCGGCCTTGGTGAATGACGATGCCGACACCGCGGTGCCCTATGTGGTGGGGATGACGGTGGACGCCACGGATTGGTTCACCGTCCCGTCGGGTTCGACGGCGGAGTACAGTCTCACCGGGCATGCCGGATTCATGATCAACTCCGGAACGGGCGCGATCACTGTTCCCGGCACACTGGCCGCGACGGCGTCGGTCACGGTCACCGTGTCCACCGTCACCGGCGCCGCCAACACCTTCGACGATGTTTCGCACACGGTCATGATCACCGTTCCAAGCGCGTCGGGGAGTGTCGACTTCCCGAACGGGGGGGACGAGACGTCCGCGGGTGATGGTGCTTCCGCGCCCGCGGCGGACGACTGTGATTACACCTGCCCCGCCCAAGAGGACTACGAGGCGGTGTCGCAGATGACCGTGGACGGTGATTATTTCGGCCTCTGATCGCGGTCTTAATCGCCGACTTGCTCCGGGCCGGGTGTTTCCAACACCCGGCCCGTTTCTTTTTGAATTGATCTCCACGACGCCGACAAGCATCCGAGTCGATGACGGGAAGAATTTTTCAATCGCCATTGCGCCGGGTTTGGGTGCTTCGACCGGTTCCGTTGCGATGTGCGCGGTGACGCTTCGGCGGGTTTCTCGCCGGGCATGTCAGTGTGTGATCGGCGGATGTTTCCTGTGCGGTGATCCCATCCGGACATTCCGCGGATCGGGAGGTCCACAAAGCCATGCACGAAATCGGGGGATCCGGTCGCGGTGTCGGACGTGGGGAACACCGCGGCCCCTGTTTGGCCCATCGCTCAGCTACTCCGCCCGGATGCGTATTCCCCCGGTTTTCCGGGGCTCTGGGGCGCGAAGACAACGAGCTTCGGAAGGCTTTCCGCCGTGGCGGATCGGCGTCCGCGGGGTGTCGCCGAACCGCCGGCGCGGGCCGATTCATGCCGCTCTGAATGGAGTTGGAACCCCCGCATCCCCATTGCGGAGAGTGGTGACGAATGAAGCGGGCCGTGTGTCCGATTCACCCGGGCGGGGAGAGCGGGTCCGGCGGGATTGGGTTCCGCGCGAGTTTTGAAGCCAATCATCAGTGGCCACCGACAAAGAGACTTCACCCAACGGGAGATACCGTTTCATTTCGGTGTGGCGCTCGCCGGTACGGCCCCGCCGAATATTCACTCGGGTATCCCGTATGGACAAGCATCGGCAAGGACATGCCATCAGTGGTATGGGCCCTCGGCTGTGACGCGCCCTCGGCCGTGACGCGCCCTCGGCCGTGACGCGCCCTCGGCCGTGACGCGCCTTCGGCCGTGACGCGCCTTCGGCTGTGACGGTCCTTAGGAGGGAGAGTCCGTCGGCGGGAACGCTCCTTTGGCAAGGACGCGCCATCGCGGGGACGGGAATCAGCATGGACCAACCATTTGCAAGGGCGCGCAATCGGAGGTGACGGGCTTTGGGCGTGGCCTTGACTTCGGAGGGACGGGCCCTTGGTGGAAAGTGGACATCCGCGGGAGGTGCCGTCGGCGGGTCATGTCTTCGGCTGGGCACCATCGGCATGGACGCGCCAACGGCGTGGAGGTGTCTTCGGCTTGGGTGCGACACGTCGGGTGCCGAACCTTCGCTATGGAGGGCCTTGGGTGGAGACGGGACAACGTTGAGGACGGTCCTTCGGAAGGGATGAGCCTTCGGAGGGGGATGGCCGTCGCGTTGGAGGAATGGGCATGTCGGAAACACCAGGCGAATCGGCGGATCACGGCACTCGAATCAGTCGCCCATGATCGCGACTTCCGCCGTCCGGCCCGATTCGGTTGCTCCTTCCCCGCGCCCGTCCTCGTAAATTCACCGGGTGGCCGAGTCTGCGGCCCATACTTTTTTGGTCAATTGGGCTTATCTGATGATCGTGGTGTTCTCGTGTATACGTATACTGCCGCCGATTCGGCGCGTCTGGGAGACGTCGACGGGGGGAGACCGAAATTGAGCCGGGTTTCTTCAAACCGGTTCAAGGTAGGGTCGCCCCCTTCCTCACTGGACCTGAACGGTTACATGGGCGAAAACCCGCGGAAAAGCGAAGATCGAGTGACGGTCCAGCACGCCAAGTTGGAGGAATACCATGCGGAGCGCCATCGGAGTCGACGTCTCCAAGGGCACACTTGACGACATCTCCCTCGCGGACTGGGGGCATCGCCGGTTCACCAAAGATCGGCTCGGCTTCGCACTTTTCGTGAAGTGGGGCGACGGGATTGGCCAAGCATTGATCGTTCATGATGCCGTCGGAGCCAACCAACTCGAGTTCGAGGCCTTCCTCGCCGAACGGGATACTCCCCGCCACAAGGTCAACCCGCGCCACGCGCGTCGGTTCGCCGAGGCCGAGGAAAAAACGCCAAGACTGACCGCGTCGATGAGTTCATGCCCGCGCGGACGGGGGCGGCATCGGGCCGTCGATCCCGCGGATCGAGAAAGCCCGTTCACGCCCGCGCGGACGGGGCGGCATCGGGCCGTCGAACCCGCGTCCCCCGGAAGCCCGTTCTCGCCCGCGCGGACGGGGCGACATCGGGCCGTCGAACCCGCGTCCCTCGGAAGCTCGTTCATGTCCGCGCGGACGGGGGCGGCCCAAGAGTTTCGGGCGCGGGAGCCGAAGTCAAAGAATCTCCGCGACCTCGACGGGTTGCGCGGCATGCGCGATGCCCTGTCAAGGGGCAAACCTCCGCCAAGACCCGCGAAAGACCGCCGCGACGCTGGAGACGCGTGGCA
>JANQKA010000029.1 GCA_028281405.1 Hasllibacter sp.
CGGGTGGCGGGCGAAGGGTGCAACGGAGCGCGCCGCCGGGCAAGCGGCGGACACGGGGTCCCGCCGGTCGCGCGTGAAACCGCGGACGCGGAATCGGCGTTCGCCGCCCCTTCCGGCGGGAAGCCGGCATGACTGATTCCCGCCCCGATTCGGATTTCCGTGCCCGGGGAAGCCGCGGTGACGCGGAGTGGCGGCGGATGTTTTGGGTCCGTTTGGCTTGGCCCGCGCGGATGACGCGGGCCGCGCTGGCCGTTCCCAAAAGGGAATCCCGCCCGGACGTCCCCCGAACCGGGGTTGGCCGGGCCAAGGGGACGGGAGCGGTGATTCGCGGAGAGGTGATTCGCGGAGAGGTGGAGTCCGCGATTTCGCGGGAGGGTCACGGGGCGCGCTTGCGAACGCGTCCACGGTGATGTCCCATCCGCGCCAACGGATTTTCGCGCGCGTTTCCGTCGGCCGCGGGGCCGTGGCTTTGGAAGGATCCGTGTCGCGGGGATTCGCCATCGGGAACTCGATATCAAGCTCCCTCTCCGGCGACCTTCGCCCCTGACGATGGAGGGCGGCCGGAACCGCCCCTCCGGGATGGCTCGGCCTTCCGGCGGCGGCCGGGCTCGCGGCGCTCGGCCGGGACGGGCGTCGGGTCGCCGCGGACCGGTGCCTCCGCCGGGCTCGCTCGAACGCGGAGGGCCGGGATCCCCCGAGCGGCGGGGATTTCAACCTCGGAGGATGCGCGACAAGCCGCGGAAAACCGGGAATCCGGCGCGGCGAAGAATTCAATTCCCACGCGTGGATTTCATCCGCCTTCAATCGGCGGCGGCACTCCCGACGAGGGCCAAAACGTCGGGGCCGAGATCCTCCACGATCAGGCCGACCCCCTCGGCGTTGGGGTGGATGCCGTCCGGTTGCATGAACTCCGTCAATAGGCGTTCCGGTCCGGTGACCGCCTCCAGGAAGTTCGGCCGGTGGGGAACGCCGTGGGCTTCGGCCAGATCGGGATACATGGAGTCGAACTCCCGTTTCCATTCCGGGCCGTAGTTTCCCGGGGCGGGCAGGCCGATCAGGAGAACTTCCACGCCACGTTCGGCCGCCCCGGCGAGGATCGCGTCGAGATTGGCGCGGGAATGGGACGGGTCGATCCCGCGCAGAAGATCGTTCCCCCCCAAGGCCACGATCATCGCGTCGACGTCGGGGGCGAGGGTCCAGTCCAGGCGGCTGAGGCCGCCCGCGGTGGTGTCGCCCGACACGCCGGCGTTGCGCACCACCGCGTCAACGCCGCGGGCCCGGAGCCAGGCTTCCAGACGCGGGGTGAATCCGTCTTCGGTGGGCAGTCCGAATCCGGCGGTCAGACTGTCGCCCAGGGCCGCGATCACCACTTCGTCGGCGGCGGCCTGAACGGGAAAGGCGAGAAACAGAAGCGCGGTGGCCTTGCGGATGGCGCGGTTGGCCCCATATGTGAAGGCGACCCCGCGGAGGACCGACATGAACCACGACAAGACCCCGGCCCTGAGCCTGTCGAGCGCGGCCCTGACGCTCGATGGAAACGCCGGGCCGGTGGAAATCCTGAAGGGAATCGATCTGGAGGTGGCGAAGGGGGAAACTCTGGGTCTCATCGGTCCGTCCGGTTCTGGCAAGTCGTCGCTGTTGATGCTCATGGGCGGTCTGGAGCGCGCCACCGCGGGCCGCGTCGAGGCTCTGGGCCGCGACCTGACCGCGATGGGCGAGGACCAGCTCGCGCGGTTCCGCAGGGATCACATGGGCGTGGTGTTTCAATCCTTCCACCTTATCCCAACTATGACCGCTTGGGAAAACGTCGCGACACCCCTCGAACTGGCGGGCGCCGGGGACGCCTGGGAGCGGGCGGGGGCTGAACTCGAGGCGCTGGGCCTGGGACACCGGCGCGATCATTATCCGGCCCAGTTGTCGGGGGGCGAGCAGCAGCGCGTGGCGCTGGCGAGGGCGGCGGCTCCGCGGCCCGACATTCTTCTGGCCGACGAGCCGACAGGCAATCTCGACGGAGCGACCGGGGCGGCGATCATGGACGCCCTGTTCCAACTCTCGGCGCGCGGCGGGGCGACGCTGGTCCTCGTGACGCACGCGCCGGACCTCGCCGCGCGGTGCGACCGGACCGTCGGACTGCGCGACGGGCGGATCGACACCGCCCCCATGGCGGCGAAGCCATGACGACCGCGATCCGAATCGCCGTGCGCGAATTGCGCGGGGGCTTCGGAGCCTTCCGCATTTTCCTGGCCTGCCTGATCCTCGGCGTGGCGGCGATCGCCGCCGTCGGCACGGCGCGGCAGTCGATCGAGGAGGGCCTCCGCCGCGAAGGCGCCGGCCTTCTGGGAGGGGACGCCGAGATGCGGCTCGTCTACCGGTTCGCCACGGACGAGGAGCGGGCGTGGCTCGAGGGAGCCGGGACGGCGGTGTCCGAGATCGTGGATTTCCGTTCGATGGCGGTCTTGGACCGTGGCGGGCGGACCGAGCGGGCGCTGACCCAGGTGAAGGGCGTGGACGGCTCGTACCCCCTGATCGGCTCGGTGGAATTGAATCCCGACATTCCGCTCGCGGAGGCGCTCGCGGGCAACGGGGCCGTGATGGAGCGGGTGTTGGCCGACCGCCTCGGGTTGTCTCCGGGCGACGGATTCCGGCTGGGCGCGGCCGAATACGAACTCAGGGCGGTGCTGGAGAACGAACCGGACGCGGCGGGAACGGCGTTCAGCCTGGGCCCCCGGACCCTGCTGAGGACCGAAGCGCTCGAGGGTTCGGGCCTTCTGGCGCCGGGAACGCTGTTCGAGAGCCGCTACCGCCTGACCGCCGCCGGCGCTGATCTGGACGCGCTCCGGGAGGACGCCGAGGCCGCCTTTCCCGACAACGGGATGGATTGGCGCGATTCGCGGAACGGGGCCCCCGGCGTGAGCAGGTTCGTGGGGCGGCTCGGCGCCTTCCTCGTGTTGGTGGGACTCGCCGGCCTGGCCGTGGGGGGCGTCGGCATTTCCGCCGCGGTGCGCGCCTACCTGTCGGGCAAGACGCGCACCATCGCCACGCTGAAGTCGGTCGGCGCGAGCCGCGGCGTGGTGTTCGCGACCTATCTCGTCCAGGTCGGCGCGATGACTTTGTTGGGCGTTCTGGGAGGCGTCGCGCTCGGAGCGGCGCTTCCCCTCGCGGTGGCGCCGTTCCTGTCGGCGCGGCTGCCGGTGCCCCTGGAGCCTGGGATCTACGCCGGCCCCCTCCTCGAGGCGGCGCTCTACGGCGCGCTGACTTCGGTCATCTTCACCCTGTGGCCGCTGGCGAGGACCGAGGAGGTCAAACCGGCGCGGCTGTTCCGCGACGACTGGGGCCGGTCCGCCGGACCGCCGAGATGGCCCTACCTCGCGGTCATCGCGGCCGCGGTGGCCGCGCTGGTGGCCGTCGCGGCCTGGCTGTCCGGAGTGGTGGTCCTGACGCTCTACGCCGCCGCCGGCATCGTGGGCGCCTTGTTCGTTTTGGCGGTCGTGGCCGCGCTGGTCCGCTTTGGCGCCCGCCGATTGTCCCGGTCGCGCGCGGCGCGGGGGCGCACCGCCCTGCGGGCGGCGCTGGCGGCGATTGGGGGGCCGCGCGAGGAGGCGACGTCGGTCGTGCTGTCCCTCGGCCTCGGTCTGACCGTGCTGGCGGCGGTGGGCCAGATCGACGCCAACCTTCAGGACGCCATCGCGGGGGATCTGCCGGAAGTGGCCCCGTCCTACTTCTTCGTCGACATTCAACCGGACCAGATCGACGGCTTCCGCGAACGGCTCGACCGGGATCCGGGGGTGGGGGACTACGACCCGGCCCCGATGCTGAGGGGCATCATCACGAGGATAAACGGCGTCCCCGCGATCGAGGTCGGCGGGGATCACTGGGTTCTGCGCGGCGACCGGGGAGTGACCTACTCCGACACGCCGCCCGAAGGCTCCGTGTTGACCGCGGGCGAATGGTGGGCCGAAGATTACGAAGGCCCCAACCTCGTCAGCTTCGCCGCGGAGGAGGGGGAGGAGATCGGCCTGGAGATCGGCGACGAAATCACCGTGAACATCCTGGGACGCGACATCACCGCCGAAGTCGTCAGTTTCAGGGAGGTGGATTTCTCCACCGCAGGCATCGGATTCATAATCGTGATGAACGAGGCCGCGCTGCGCGGAGCTCCGCACACCTGGATATCCACGGTTTACGCCGAGGAGGAGGCCGAAGAGGCGATCCTGCGGGATCTGGCGGAGGCCTATCCCAACATCACCGCGGTGCGGGTGCGCGACGTGGTGGCGCGCGCGGCGACGCTGTTGGGGCAGGTGGGGGCGGCGATCCGCGGCGCGGCCGCGGTGACGCTGGTGACGGGAGCGGTGGTCTTGATCGGCGCGGCGCTGGCCGGGGAACGCGCGCGCGTGTTCGAGGCGGCGGTCATGAAGACGCTCGGCGCCGACAGGCGGCGGATCCTGACGAGTTTCGCGCTGCGGTCGGCCATTCTGGGAGCCGCCGCCGGAGCGGTGGCGCTGTTCGCGGGCGCCGCGGGAGCATGGGCGGTGATGGTCTTCGTGATGGATGACGACTACTCCCTCCATTGGCTGCCCGGCTTGTCCGTCGTGGCGGTCGGCGTCGCGGCGACGCTGCTGACGGGGCTTTTGTTCGCGCTGCGGCCGCTCGCGGCCAAGCCCGCCCAAATCCTGAGGGCGAGGGAGTAGCCCCGGGTTTCCGGGCGTGCCCGGGCCGGACGGCGGGGTGCGCCGGAGCCTCCGCGCGTTATGCTGCCGAGGTCGGGAGGCCGGACATCGATGGAAACAATCCAAGAGATCGCGACGCCCCCCCGCGGGCCGTCGGACGCCGCGGACCCCTTGGCCCACCGGGCGCGCCCGGATCCGGCCGGCGGTGGCGAAGGAAGGACGCGGTCCTGATGCCCGGAAGGGTCGCCGATGGGATTTCGCGCGGCGTGGAGGGAATCGGCGACGCGGTGTCCGGCGCGTTCGAACCCACGGTGCGCCTGGGCGTCACCGGTTTGGCGCGCGCCGGCAAAACGGTGTTCGTCACCTCGCTGGTCGCCAATCTGCTGGACCGGGGACGGATGCCGCAATTGAGGGCCGCGGCGGACGGCGGAATCCGGGCGGTCCACCTGCGCCCCCAGCCGGACGACACGGTGCCGCGCTTCCCCTTCGAGAGGAACCTCGCGGCCCTGACCGGACCCGATCCGGGGTGGCCGGAGGCGACATCCTCGATCAGCGAATTGCGGCTGTCGATGAAGGTGCGGCCCGGCGGCCCGTTCGGCGCATTCCGGGGCGACCGGACCCTGCACCTGGACATCGTGGACTACCCCGGCGAATGGCTGCTGGATCTTCAACTCGTCGACGCGTCCTTCGACGGCTGGTCGGCGCGGGCGCTGGGATTGGCGGAGACGAGGCCGATGGCGGAGGAATTCCTGCGCCTGCTCCACGGCGTCGACGCCGACGCCCGATTCGACGAGGAAAGCGCCCTGAAACTCGCCGAAGCCTGGACCTCGTACCTGCGGGCCGCGAAGGCGTCCGGGATGTCGGATTGCACGCCGGGGCGATTCATCCTGCCGGGGGATCTCGCGGGATCCCCCGCGCTGACGTTCGCGCCGCTCGGTCCCGGAAAGCGGCCGCGGGGATCGCTTGGCCGGGAGATGGAGCGCCGGTTCGAAGCCTACAAGGCGCGGGTGGCGCGGCCCTTCTTCAGGGACCATTTCAGCCGGATCGACAGGCAGATCGTGCTGGCCGATGTTTTGGGAGCGGTCGATTCGGGGCCCGAATCGCTGGAGGATCTCCGGCGCTCCCTGGCCGGCGTGCTGGGCGCGTTCCGGCCGGGGCGGAAATCCTGGCTGTCCCGCCTGCTCCGGCGCCGGGTCGAACGGATTCTCTTCGCCGCGACCAAGGCCGATCATCTGCACCACGTCCAGCACGGGAAGTTGACGGCCCTCGTCGAGGCGCTGTTGCGCGAAGCGAAGGGGCGGGCGGATCTGGCCGGGGCGGGAACCGCGGCCATGTCCATCGCCTCGCTCAGGGCGACGGTGGAGGAGCGGATCGGGCATGGCGGGTCCGAAGTGGACGTCGTGGCGGGCACGCTTCTGGAAACGGGAAGGCGCGCGGCGTTCCATCCGGGCGATTTGCCGGACGACCCGGGGATTCTGCTCGCGCCGGCGCGGGAAGGGGCCCGGCGGTGGCCCGGCGGGGATTGGCGCTCCACGGATTTCGCCCCGGCGCGGCTGACCCTCCGGCCCGGGGACGGACCTCCGCATATCCGGCTGGACCGGGCGGCCGAATTCCTCATCGGGGACAGGCTGAGGTGAGGCGGGAGGGCGCGGCGTGAGCGGAGGGCCGATCATCGTCGACCTCGACGACGGGGCGCCCGGGGGACGCAACCCGGCGACGGAGCCGCCCGTGCCGGACCCGGCGGTGGACGCGCCGGAGCCGGAGGCAGTGCGCGCCGCCGCCGCCCTGGCCGCGCGGCGCATGTCGGCTCCCGCGCGCCTCTTCTGGATTTCGTTGACCGCCTTCGCCGGGTTTTCGCTGTCGGTGGCGGCGTGGCGGTTCGCGGAGAATCTGATCTCGGCGAACCCGGCGCTCGGCTGGGCGGGGGCGGGGCTGCTGGGTTCGCTTGTCCTTTCCGTGCTCGCGATGGCGGCGGGGGAGGCGGCCGCGTTCGCGCGACTGAGACGGATCGACGCGGTGAGGCGCGCGGCGGAATACGCGGTCGCCACCGGGAGGCTCGCCGACGCGCGCCGCGCCGCGGAGAAACTCTCCCGCCTTTACCGGCGGCGCGGCGATCTGGCCCTGGCGAGGCGGCGGGTCGGCGAACGCGCCGGGGAAACGCTCGATGGCGACGCCCTTCTCAGGATTTGCGAACGGGAATACCTCGGCCCTCTCGACATCCGGGCGCGCCGCGAGGTGGAGGCGGCCGCGCGGCAGGTGGCGACGGTCACGGCGGTCGTGCCCCTGGCGCTGGCGGACGTGGCGGCGGCGCTGTTCGCGAACATGCGCATGATCCGCCGCGTGGCGGAAATATACGGAGGCCGTTCCGGCGCGCTGGGGACTTGGCGGCTGACGCGCTCGGTGTTCACCCATTTGATCGCCACGGGCGTCATGTCCGCGGGCGACGACATGCTGGGATCCCTCGCGGGTGGTGGGTTGCTGTCCCGGTTGTCGCGGAGGTTCGGCGAAGGCATCGTGAACGGCGCCCTCACGGCGCGCGTGGGTCTGGCCGCCATGGAATCCTGCCGCCCGCTTCCGCGCCTCGAACTTCCCGCCCCGCGCCTGTCCGCGGTCGTCGGCGGCGCGCTGAAGGGCGTGTTCGGTTCGGGCCGGGATTGAGGGCGCGGCCGGCCGCCCGGCGAGGAATTCCCCGTTCGCCGACGCCCGCTCCGGGAGCGGCGCGGGCGGAGGGCCCGGGGCGGAACAACGCGATCGGGGCTCACATCAATTCAAGACATTGTGACCGCCGAAGAGTGGCGGAACGTTTCAAAGGGGCTATCTTGACGCTCGGGAAAAGAATCCGGCGACCATATTCGTGGATTTGCCGGTGTCGCTCCCAGGCCCTCCGCCAGGGCCACCCCATCAGGGAGCGACGGGCGGCGCGACCCCCCTACCCTCGCGCCGCCCATCATTTCCGGCGCGGCGCGGCACGTTCGGATGAACGGGGCCGCGCCGCGATCGGATCGCCGCGTCCGCGATGCCGAGCCAATCTCGCCCCGGGGTCTCCGATCCGCGAACGCCGTCCGCGCCCGTCCCGGTCGACCGCGCTTTCCACGGCCGCGGGAAAGGGGGCGGCGGCGCGTTTCCCCACCGGCTCCGATTCACGGTTTCCTCCGCGTCCCGGCGCGGTCGGCGCGGCGCGGGAATCGACTCATCCCAACAACCGCCGCCGGAACCGCGGAGCCGACCCGTGGACGCCGGGCGCGGGAATTCCGACCGGCCGGAGGGCGGATCACCCGGGGCGTCGAGGCGCTGGACATCGCCCACCGATGCGCTTAGGCGGGGCGCATGACAGAGCGGATCGACATGCGAATTGGCGGCCCGGCGCTCCGAATCGGAGGAGACGCCGGGTTATTCACGCCGCGCCGGTTTCCGGCGTCCCACTTCCCATGATCGAGGCCACGCCATGAAATCCGCCGAAACCCCCGACTACAAAGACACCCTGAACCTGCCCGAAACCTCCTTTCCCATGCGGGGAGGACTCCCCGAGAGGGAACCCGCCTGGCTGGAGCGCTGGGAGAGGTTGAACATCTACGACACGCTCCGCGCGGACGCGGGCGGACGCGAGCCGTTCATCCTGCACGACGGGCCGCCGTACGCGAACGGCCACCTGCACATCGGCCACGGCCTCAACAAAATCCTCAAGGACATGGTCGTCCGCTCCCGCCAGATGATGGGCCACGATTCCCGCTACGTGCCGGGCTGGGACTGTCACGGCCTGCCGATCGAGTGGAAGATCGAGGAGGATTACCGAAAGAAGGGACGCAACAAGGACGAGGTTCCGGTGATCGATTTCCGGCGCGAGTGCCGGAAATTCGCCGAGCACTGGATCGAAGTCCAGCGGGAGGAATTCAAGCGGCTGGGCGTGACCGGCAAGTGGGACGATCCCTACCTGACGATGGACTTCCACGCCGAGCGGGTGATCGCCGAGGAATTCCAGAAATTCCTGATGAACGGAACGCTCTACCGCGGATCGAAGCCGGTCATGTGGTCGCCGGTCGAGAAAACCGCGCTGGCCGAGGCCGAGGTCGAGTACCACGAAAAGGAGAGCCCCGTCGTCTGGGTGAAATTCCGGGTCGCCGACGGCGAAGGCGCCCTCGCGGGAGCCGACGTCGTGATCTGGACCACGACGCCCTGGACCCTGCCCTCCAACAAGGCGGTGGTCTTCGGCGCCGACATTTCCTATGGGCTGTACGAGGTCACGGGCAGGCCCAAGGAGTGCTGGGCGCGGATAGGCGACCGCTACATCCTCGCCGACAAACTGGCCGCCGGGGTCTTGGAAAAGGCGCGGTTGAGCGATGGATTGCACCGCCGTCTGCGCGACGTCGGGGCGGACGAGTTGTCGCGGCTCTCCCTGCTGCATCCGCTCGCGGGAGCCGAAGGATCGAACGGAGAATGGGACGAACCGAGGGACTTCCGGGCCGCCGATTTCGTCACGGACGGAGAGGGCACCGGCTTCGTCCACTGCGCCCCCTCCCACGGCATGGAGGAATACGAACTCTACCGCGGACTGGGGATGTTGGACCGGGTCATCACCCACAACGTCGGGGACGACGGCAAATTCCGCGACGACCTGCCGTTCTTCGGCGGGCATTTCATCCTCGACCGCAAGGGGGGCGAGGGCACCGCCAACAAGGCCGTGATCGACAAGCTGGCCGAGGTCCGCGGCCTGCTGGCCCGGGGCCGGATCACCCATTCGTATCCGCACTCGTGGCGTTCGAAGGCGCCGGTGATCTACCGCAACACGCCGCAGTGGTTCGCGGCCATAGACCGGAAGGTCGGCGACGGCCTCGACGAACACGGAGCGACGATACGCGAGCGCGCCCTGTCCTCGATCGACGAACTCGTGACCTGGACGCCGAAAACCGGCCGGAACAGATTGCGCTCCATGATCGAGGCCCGGCCAGACTGGGTGCTGTCGAGGCAGCGGGCCTGGGGCGTTCCGCTGACATGCTTCGTGAAGAAGGGAGCGGCTCCGAACGACGACGATTTCCTTCTGCGGAACGAGGCGGTGAACGCCCGCATCCTGGAGGCGTTCGGGACGGAGGGCGCCGACGCGTGGTACGCCGAAGGAGCGAAGGAGCGGTTCCTGGGAGGCGACGCCGACCCCGCTCAATACGAGCAGGTGTTCGACATCCTCGACGTGTGGTTCGATTCCGGTTCCACCCACGCCTTCGTCCTGAGGGACCGCGCCGACGGCGCGGCCGACGGGATCGCCGACCTTTATCTCGAGGGAACCGACCAGCACCGGGGATGGTTCCATTCGTCGATGCTTCAGGCCTGCGGCACCAAGGGACGCGCGCCCTACCGCGGCGTGCTCACCCACGGATTCTCGTTGGACGAGAAGGGCAACAAGATGTCCAAATCGCTCGGCAACACGATCGTGCCGGACGAGGTCGTCAAACAGTATGGCGCGGACATTTTGCGGCTGTGGGTGGCGCAGACGGATTACACCGGCGACCAGAGGATCGGGCCGGAGATCCTCAAGGGCGTGGCCGACGGCTATCGCCGCCTGCGGAACACGATGAGGTTCATCCTCGGAAATCTCTCCCGGTTCGGCGGGGCCGACGGGGTGGAGCCGGCGGACATGCCGGAACTCGAGAGGTGGGTTCTGCACAGGCTCTCGGAACTCGACCGCGTCGTGCGCCGGGGCTACGCGGCGTATGATTTCGAGGGGGTGTTCCGCGAGGTGTTCAATTTCGCCACGGTGGACCTGTCTTCGTTCTATTTCGATATCAGGAAGGACGCGCTTTATTGCGACGGGGACACGGCGCGTCGGCGGGCGGCGCGGACGGTGCTCGACCTCCTCTTCCACCGCCTGACGACCTGGCTGGCTCCGGTGCTCGTGTTCACCATGGAGGAGGTCTGGCTGGAGCGATTTCCGGGCGACGGCGGGTCGGTCCACTTGCGTGACTTTCCGGAGACGCCCGGGAACTGGAGCGATCCCGCGCTGGCCGGGAAATGGACCGCGCTCCGCCGGGTGCGCCGCGTGGTGACGTCGGCGTTGGAGGAGCGGAGGCGGAACAAGGAGATCGGAGCCTCGCTCGAGGCGGCGCCGACCGTGTTCATCGACGACGAAGAACTTCGCGCCTTGGTCCGGAGCGTCGAATTCGCCGACGTCTGCATCACTTCCGACATCGGGGTCGCGGACGGAGCCGCGCCGGACGACGCGTTCCGGATGCCCGAAATCGATGGCGTGGCGGTGGCCTTCGCGAAGGCGGAGGGTGGAAAATGCGCCCGTTGCTGGAGGATACTGCCGGACGTGGGCGCCCACGCCCACGCCGGGGTGTGCGCGCGCTGCGACGACGCCTTGGGCGGCGGCGCGTGACGTGATTCGTTCCGGGCCCGCCCCGATGGGGCGGGTCCGCGCGAGCCCGGCCGCGCGCCGTTTTGGAGGCCGACCCGACCCCGCGCGGCGTGTTCCTCCCGAATCGCCATTTACTCGGCAATCATGGAATCCTGTTCCTATGGACGCCGAACCGAGGTCGGGCGATTCGTTGGGAGGCATGCCGGATTTCGGCGCGGGGCCGCGACCGGTTCAACGCCGCGGTTCTCCGCCCGTTTGACGATGCGTTCACGCGATCCCGTCTCATTGTATTCCGGGCCAAGCGGGGCGGATCGCTGGAATGGCGCGCCGGATTTCGGCGGCGGACGCGAACCACGCCGGATCCGAACTCCGCCGTTCGCCGCCCGCAGTTCGAATCATTCACGGAAACTTGTTTCGATGAAGGCCGAACGGGAGCGTGACGGCCCGATTGAAGCGGAATGACGTGGTTGGGCGCGTGGTCGCGGACGCGTTCGGGCCGTATGCGGCGGACCTCCGCCC
>JANQKA010000321.1 GCA_028281405.1 Hasllibacter sp.
CGTTGTCTCCGGGATCCCCTCCATCCTTGAATTCGATCCCGGCGCGTTGTCTCCGGGATCCCCTCCATCCTTGAATTCGATCCCGGCGCGTTGTCTCCGGGACCCCTCCATCCTTGAATCCGATCCCGGCGCGTTGTCTCCGGGATCCCCTCCATCCTTGAATTCGATCCCGGCGCGTTGTCTCCGGGATCCCCTCCATCCTTGAATCCGTTCCCGGCGCGTTGTCTCCGGGACCCCTCCATCCTTGAATCCTATCCCGACACGTCCAATTCGACGCGGAACGCGAAATCCGGGTCGGTCGCATGTAGCCGCCGCGTTGGCGGTGGATTCCCCGCCCGGCTTCAAGGCGGAGCCTCGATGGCGTTCGCGGCCAAGCCGATCGTTTCGTAACCGGGAAATCCGGGCGGGACGGCGCGTTCCCGCCAACCATCCGGCACCTCCCGGAAACCACTCGCCTCCCAAACCTTGATGGGCGCGTCCGGCTCGAACAGAAGCGTCGGAACGATGCGGACACGACGGTCCAATTCGGAGACCCGTTTCCGGATCCACATTTCGCCCATTTTGTCGGCCATGGTCAGGACCGCTTCGAACACCGCCTCGACGTTGCCGTGTCCGATGTCGCCCATGGCGGCCCGGCGGCGGGCCTCGAGGCATGCCGAGAGTTTCCCGCGGTCGATATCGAAGCCGTCGCCCCCGGAATGGACGGCCAGCGCCCAGGTCAATTGCGAAATTTCCGCGTAGGACAGGTCCGGCGCGCGCATGAGGGTCAGCCTGCCGCGGGATCCCGCCCACAGAAGATGCCGCCGATCGTGGCAAATCCGACAAATCGGGGCGATGCGGCCTCCGCCGGGCCCGCCGCCTCCGCGGGTCCGGGACCGCCGATTCGGTGGGAACGGGCCGCCGCCGCCGTTCGACGGGAGCCTCCCGCCCCCGCGGTCCGGGCGCGCCTCCCCCGGCGCGGCCCGGTCAGGGCGCGAGGATCCTTGGACTGGAAGCGTCCCGTGCGGCGGGAAGCGGTCGGCGTGGTCCCGGCGCGACGAACCGCGGACCCGGCCCGGAGGGGAACCGGCCGGCGCGGGAGAATCTCCACGGAGCCGGAACCGCCGGGCGAGAACGCGGAGCAATGTGAAGCCACGCGGACACGGGCCGGCGGTGCGGTCGCCACGCGCGGGAACGCCGCCGTGGACCGGGGGTGAACCGCCCACATCGGGGCGGCGGGCGCGGCTTCCTCCGGGCGGTTCGTGACCGCCGATGTGGTCCACCTCCATCATCCCCGGCAGGCGGACTCCACATTCGCCGCAGGTCCAGTCCCCGCTCTCCATCATTCCGGAGATTTCATCGATCATCGGGGCATTGAGCGCGGCATGCGCCCGGGCCCCCAGGACGAGGATGGACTGCGGCAAATCGAGAAGATTCGCGAACATGTCGGTTCCTTGACTTATTGGGAAAGGAGGGGCGGCGGATCCCGGCCGGGACTCCGCCGCCTTCGCCGACCGGCGGTCACTTGATCTGGATGAATCCGCCGCCGTCGCCGCCCAAACTCGAGGTGCCTCCCCCGTCGCCGAACAGGGTCTGCACGCCGATGCCCATCACCGTCGGCACGGCGATCATCGCGGCGCCGACGAAAATCAGCATGAAGGCGGTCGAGAGCTTGTTGGACGGATCGTTGGGGTTCTGCGCGTTCGCCCGGAGCTTCAAGAGACCCAAGATCCCGAAGATGAAACCCGCCAGAAACGCGATCATGCCCGCGAGTTGCGCCAGCGAGTTCAATTGTCCGTTGAGTTGCGCCGTCATCGACGTGATGTCGGTGACCTGGGCGGATGCGGTCGTCGCGGCCGCCGCGACGATCATGGCGGCGAGGGCCCGGAATTTCGAATTGCCTGTCATGTCCATGTCCTTCGGTTGTCCAGTGTGCGGTTTGTTCAACCACGTCGGCGATGTCCGGAATTGCCCGGGTATCGCGGCCGCGGAATCGGAGAGGCGCATAGCCACCAAAAGCCGACGCCACAAAGCGACATCCTTTGAAATCGCGTCGAATATCCGATTCAATTGTGGATAACCGGCGCGAATCGCCCCATCATGCGACGCGGTCCGGTCAAGGTGAATTCCCCACGCGGCCGATTCGAATAACCGGGTTCGCGAATCCGGGGGACCGCCGCGCACGCGTCGGGTGAAATTCGAACGCGGCCGAATGCGGCGCCGGAATGGGATGAAGGGGCAACGAGCGGGGTCAAGTGGAATTGAATCCAGTCAAACCCTCGAATCGATCCCGCCCCGCCGCCTGGCGGTATCCATGAAATTCATATCGAATCGAAATGGATGCGCCGCGCCGGGAAATTATCCACGGCTGGACGACAAATGCATGAATCGCCGCGAATCCGAATCATACCACGGATCGCGCGAAGCATCGATCCCGACTCCGCCCGTTGGACGACCCAAAGAAATAATGTTGATAAAATGCCGAAAATCCAGGCCGAACGGGTTCCCGCGCCCCGATGTCGAACGCCGGGGAGAATCGCCGAACGCGGGGAAAATAGGATCCAATCAAGATTCCGCGGGAGGCGGAGCCATGACTTCTCCGGCGAAACGGAACGGCGGTGGGTCATGCCCGATCAATCGTGGATAATCGGAGCGAAGCGAAATGCAACGGTTTGACCCCGATTTCCACGGGGAATCCGCGAAGCCCGGCGAAAGCCGGATCGAATCAAAAATCCGTTCACACGAATCCACGTCGTGTCCGGAAATTTTGCGCGGAGGGGTGCGCCCAACGAGCCGACCGGGCGGACCGGAACCGGAGGGGCCCCGGCGTCTCCGACCAACATGGGCAAATGAGGAAAGATCAAATCGCGAAGTTCGCGCATGGAGCGCCAGCGGTTTTGATGGAATCGGTGGCGCAAGCCTCGTGAAGGTCAACGCGAAGCGTTGGTGTGCGCCGACCTCCATCGTCAACCGATGTAGTGTTCACGCCTAAGTCGCAGGCACTCCATCCGGGCTGAAAAGAAAAGTATGGGCCCTCACATGGGTCGAAGATCCTCCGTTCAACGCTCAACATGCACACCGGGACCGGTTTCCCAAGGCGCACGTGGAAACAGACCGCGAAAAGGCGAATACGCACAACAATACATGGCGGGCATACACGCTCCTGAACGGGAATATCGCGGAAACGCCGGATGATTGGGGACCGGTTGGAATCACGCGGCGTCGACGAAATCCGAATCGTCGCGGTCGATGATGCCATTGTTCTTAAGCGACCGGTCAATGACCATTTGGGAGACTCCGAATCGCTCGGCGACAATCTCCATTT
>JANQKA010000354.1 GCA_028281405.1 Hasllibacter sp.
CTCGCTAACCGAAAGATAGTCCTGTGGGTTGTACTCTTCCAGTTGATAGTGGCCCTGCAGTGCCCTTTGTTCGATGTCGTGGCGGAAGAAACTGATAGAACCGGTAAAGAACACCACGAATAGCAAAGCCGAGATGATTAAGCCCAGCCAGCCATGAGCCTCGGTATTGCGCTGCACGAACTCTTTATTCAATTAACTTCCCCTTTACTCGCGTCGTGGCGACTATCCCTGCGCAAAGAAAAGCGCCCCATTCAGCACAACCGTAATCAGTAGAAATCCCCCAGCTCGTTTCCAGGCTTGCTTTCCGCTCTCGCTGGCATAGCACCACACCATGACCGCCGCCGGTTGCCAACTGGTCGCCAGCTGCGATCTGGCGGTGGCGTCCGAGGAGGCGCGATTCGCCACGCCCGGGGTCAACATCGGACTGTTCTGCTCGACCCCGATGGTGGCGCTGAGCCGGAACGTCGGACGCAAACGCGCAATGGAGATGCTTCTCACGGGCGAGCCCGTCGGAGCGCGGCGGGCCGCCGAGATCGGCCTCGTGAACACCGTCGTGCCCGCGGAGGAACTGCGCGGAGCCACGATGGACCTCGCGCGGAAGGTCGCGGCTTCCTCGACCGCTACAGTGGCCGTCGGAAAGCGCGCATATTACGAGCAGGTCGAAATGCCGTTGGCGGAAGCCTACGAACACGCCCAGCGCGTCATGGTCGAGAACATGCTCATGCGCGACGCGGAGGAGGGCATCGGAGCGTTCCTCCAAAAGAGGCATCCCGCCTGGGAGGATCGTTGAAGCATGTGGAACGCGTTGCCACGCCGATATCCGTGAAGCGGGTTCGGGGCGCTGACGAAGACTGACGCGAATTTCAGGAAAAATCACGTCCGGGATCCTTACCGGGGGCTCGCATATGGAAGCATCGTCCCGTGGCGGGTGCCTTCCATGATTGTGATCTAAATCGCAGTTTTATACAGTCCTTCCCCCGCGGCCCCGTCCCCGGACGCCAAATCGTTTGTGCGGAAAGACCGGAACCGCGCAGAGTGAAAGTCTCCTGAAAATTGAGCACCACAGCACAATTCATGCACCTGCTTGGGGATCGCGGCGAATCACCAATGAAGTAGGTTGTCCGCTCCCCAAATCAGCGCGCGCCGCCCCACCTTCAATAGTCATGGGGAGCGGGGTTTTGTCCAACCCGGCATTGGGAATTCGATGGCTTCCGTGCGGGAACGACATCCATGTTTCGGTTCCTGGAGCCACGATGAATTCCTAAAGGATGCGGGTTGTCCGCTCTCCCACGGCCCTTTCGCCGCCAGTTCCCCGTCGTCAAGTGCGTTGATCTGAGGCCAGAATGACCTCTCCGGGGACTCCAAAGGAGTTCGTGTCGATAGGCATCCAGTATCCGGCTATGGAATCTGGAACGAATCACCAATAGAACGGGTTGCCAGCGCACCCACGACGCGTGCGCCGACCTATATCCGCATCCGCCGCCGAACATCGCTGAGAACGGGTCCCGACGCGTTCGTACTCCCCCGTGAATATGGGCGGCGTCCGTGTAAGTGGGGACATCCATGATTCCGGCATGGAATTCTGGAACGAATCGCCAACGGAAGGGGTTGCATAGGTGTTTGGTATCGGGCGATCATCCAGCTATCAGAGACCTTGTATTGAACGCCAAGCAGCTCCGGCTCTTCGAAGCCCAAATCGCGGAGATCGACCGCCACATCATCGAAAAGATCAGAGCGGATCCCGAATTCGCCGAACGGTTCGATATCCTTCAGAACATGCCCGGCGTCGCCGAGGTCACCGCCTTCATCCTGCTCATCGAGATGCCGGATCTCGGAACGCTCTCCGGCAGGTAGGCCTCGCCCCGGTTCCCCGTCAATCCGGCAAACGGCGGGCCAAGGAGCACATTGGCGGAGGACGGCACCGGGTGCGCAGGGCGCTCCACATCCCCGCGCTCGTTGCAATGCGCCAGAACAGGGATCTCTCAGCGATGGTGGAAACTCTTCGTTGACGGGGGAAGCCGCCGAAGGTCGTCATCACCGCGATCATGCGCAAAATGATCGTCCGCGCGAACGCCATGCTCGCGAAGGACGAGAAATGGAGGCCAAGCGTAGCTTTGCCGCACGAACGCCACCCGCCTGAATCGAGACGCGGGGTTCGCGGACCCCGGACCCGCGCGGCACCCGAACAGGTCACGGACCGGGCGTCACACTCGGTGTCAATGCCTGGCGGGGCACGGCGGACATCCGACCGGAGCAGCCCCCGTGACGCTTCGAGACCCGCGGTTCCCACGAAGGCCGGCGGGCGTCGAGACGTGGCAAAGAGCCGGCCGGCCATCATCGGAAACATTCCGCCGCGGCAGCACCCGAACGCCATCGTTAACCGCGCAACGAAGCGTGGCGTGACCGGGGGGCTCGCAGACGGCGGCATCGTTCTGAGGCAGGTGAATTCCTAATGGCATGAACTTACGTTGCAGCCCTGCCCCGGGTCCGCTACGCGGCCCC
>JANQKA010000040.1 GCA_028281405.1 Hasllibacter sp.
AGAGCGATGAATACATATCGCCGCGAAATCCTCACGAATGGTTGAACATGGGTCGGCCAGACGTTCCAGGCCACTGGATGACGAGCGGAATCCCCATTAATTTTGCTTGGGAGAATGTGCCCATACCCTTGGAGTGGACGATGGATATCAATGTGAAATTCGGCGCTCCGGATAGCTCCGAACATTCCTTCTTGGAACGAGCCGCCGACGCCGACGCGATTCCCGCAGCGAATCCGTACGCAACCCACCGTCAGTCGACGAATCCACCGCTTCCGGGGCGCGCGACATGATCGATCATGGTGACGTCCTCAATCTTCATCCAGAGTATCGGAATAGACGAACCGGTTGGACGAATGCGCAATGATCCCAACCAATCGAGTCATTCCCGCCGAGCATCCCCGTGACGACATCGCGAAGAGGGCTGACAGAAAGTCATGGCGAGGCCAATCCGCAACCGTCCGTCCCCCCGCGCGCCGCGGGTCGCCGCGCCTCCATGCTTTCCGCCTTGGGCATCGTCGCAAAATGCGAAATTCAGCGAAATCCGACCCACCATCGGGAATCAAAACCAGGGCAGGCAATATCCACCGGCCAATTCCACGAAGTGGCGGTGACGGGCGCCGTTGATGGAACGCGCCCGCCACGTATCGCCGGGGCGGGCGCGCCGCGGAACCGTCAGCCGAAGATATCCGCGGTGATGCTCTCGTACCAGCCCACCGACTCCAGATAGGTCCGCCTGCGGAGGTCCGCGGTCTCGCCGACCTCCGAGATGAACCCGCCCTGGCTTTTGATCTTGCCTTCGCCCGGGGCGTAGGTCGCCCCCACCTTCACTCCGTCGCCGGTGTCGATCAACGACCAGCAGGTGTTGGCGTAGCGCGCCGGGAACTTCCGGGAATCGGTCAACTCCGCGGCGACCGCGTTGGCCACGACCTTCGCCTGGGAATTCGCGGAGAACCCGGATTTCGGCATGTCGCCCTGCTGCGACGCGTCGCCCAGGACGTGGATGTTCGGATCGAGCTTGGAAGTCATGGCCTCCGGCTCCACCGGGGCCCAGTTGCCTTCGGTCACGCCCGCCGCCTCGGCGATCCGCCCGGCCTTCATCGCCGGGATCACGTTGCAGACGTCGACCGCGGTCTTCTCGCCGTCGATGGTCACCGTCATCGCCTCAGGATCGACGGAAACGTTTCCGCCGCCGAATTCGGAACCAATCCAGTCGACCATGCCGGAATAGTGGTTGTTCCAGCCCTCTTGGAAAAGGCTCATCTTGGAGAACTTCGGCTTCGGATCGGCGACGATGATCTTCGCGGTCGGATTCCGCTCCTTGAGGACGTGCGCGACCATGGAGACGCGCTCGTAGGGCCCCGGCGGGCAGCGGAAGGGATTCGGCGGAGCCACCATGGCGAACACGCCACCTGCGGGCATCGCTTCGATCTGCGCCTTCAGAAGCTGCGTCTGCGAACCTGCCTTGTAGGCGTGCGGCATCGCGTTCTGATCGGCCACGGACCATCCCGGAACGGACCCGTCCACGAAATCGATTCCCGGCGAGAGCACCAGTTTGTCGTAGGCGAACGCGCCGCCCCCGGCGGTGCGGACCATTCCGCCGTCCACGGAGGTGGCCCAGTCGTGCACCACGTTCACTCCATGGTCGGACGCCAGCGCGCCGTAGCCGTGGCCCAATCCGTCGAAATCCCAAAACCCGCCGAGGTAGAGGTTCGAGAAAAAGCAGGTGTAGTACCTGCGCGTGGGTTCGATCAGGGTCACGTCGAGCCGGTCGCCGGCGTCCTTGCCCAGATAGCGCGCCACGGTCGCGCCTCCGGCGCCGCCGCCGACGATCACGACCTTGGGGTTTCCGTGGCCGGAGGCCACGACCGCGGGCGCGGAAAGGGCCGAGGCCGCCGTCGCGGCGGAAGCGCCCAGGAACAGGCGTCTGTCGAGTTTCATTGGGTGTTTCTCCTTGTCAAAGCCCCCTCGGGGGCGGTCATTCGAGCCCGCTGAAGTACTCCGCGAGCGCCGCGATTTCATCGTCGGCCAAACGGCCGGCGATCAACTCCATCACCTGATTCTGCCGCTCCCCCACCCTGTAGGCGTGAAGATCGAAGACGATTCTCTCCCTGTCGAGGCCGACGATGGGTGGAATTTCGTATGGGTCGGCGCCGGGACGGTGACAGATCGTGCATTCCCCGGCCAGATATTCCCCGAAGGCGGCGTCGCCCTCCATGGCCAGAAGCTCCGCCGGCGCCTCGAAACCCACGATCTCCTCCCCGCCCGACGCGTGAACGAGATAGGCGATCAGATCGTTCCGGTCCCCGCCGTCCGACATGCCCGCGTAGATCATTTTTGTGCCCGGCATGTACTTCCGGGGCTTCTCGATATACGCGGACAGGCTCTCCTCGTCCCACACGAGCCCATTCGCGCCCGCCTCCATCATCGCTTGGGAATAACGGAAACCGTCGAGGGATCCGGCTCCGCGGCCGATCACGTCGTTCAACTGCGGGCCGACGCGGTTCTCCGCGCCCTCCCCGATCTGGTGACACGCCCTGCAGGCCCGGAAGAGCTTCTCGCCCTTTCCGTGATCCCCCTCCACGGCGGGGGCCGGACCCGCCGTCAGGGTCAACGCGAAACCCGCGATCGCAATCAAACGCACCGAATCACCCGCCTCCTTCGGCCAAAATGTAGGCGATCACGGCCGCGCGGTCACCCTCTTTCTTCAGGCCGGGAAAGGACATCCTCGTGCCCCTGATGGCCTTCTTGGGGTTGGCGAGGAACTC
>JANQKA010000418.1 GCA_028281405.1 Hasllibacter sp.
CCCGGAGCCAGCCCAGGCAGGCGTAGGCGAAGTCGGAAAGCCGCCGCGCGATGCCCGATTTGTTGATCAGGTCGCCGGTCAGGATGAACAGCGGCATCGCCAGCAGGGCGAAGCCCTTGTTGAACACGTTGAGAAGTTCCGCCCCCATGTTGTCGAGGGTCAGGCCGAGCACGAAGGAGCACCCGATCACCCAGTACGCGATGACGAGGAGCACGGGCACGCCGATCATGAAGAGGAAGGTGACGCCGATCGATATCAGCGTGATGAGGGTCGCGTCGGTCATGAGGTTTCTCCCCCGCCTATCACGGCCTGGCGGATGAGCGGCCGCCCGGCGCGGTAATTGCGGATGTCGTCCAGGATGTTTTCAACCGCCCGCGCCGCCATCAGGGTGGCGGCGACCGGCGCCGCCGAGAGGAACCACCACTGCAATGTGTTGTCCGTTCCCAGCACGATCTGGAAGTTCGAAGCCGACAACGCGACGAGTCGAAGCGTCGTCACCAGCAGGATCAAGGCGAAGCCGAACCACAGAACGAAGTCCAGCCACAGGCAAAGGAACTGCCCCAGGCGCGGCATGCCCGTCCGAAATTCGGAAAAGCTGAGGTGCGTCCGGACCCTTATGTTGTAGGCCGCCCCGAACCACGCCATGATCATGAACAGAAGCGGCGGAATCGTCGTGGACCATGGCTGTTGGTTCGAAAATACGAACCTGTCGATTACCCCCCAGAATATGATGAGCGCGATGGCGAGGTAGCTCGCGACCATCACCGTGCGCTCAAGGTGGCGTTCGACAGGCGGAACGCGGCGGTAAACCCACGCCATGCCCACTCCCGCGGCCATCAGGAACACCGCCCCGAAGATCCACGTGCTGTCCGAGCGCAGGGCGGTCCTGATCTCGAAGGAATCCCCGCTGGCGAACGCCGCGGCGAGTGTGCTCAAATCGGACCAGATCGACATGGTCCCGTCCTCCTCCACCATGAGCCCGCCGGCGTTCACCGGCGCTTGGCTTGCTTCGTTCAGCCGGCTCCGGAGCCGGAACCAACCCTCTCTATTCGTTTCACGCGCCCGGCGGAATCCGCGGGGTCGGAACCGAATTACCCACGCACGGTTCCGCGTGTGCGGCGGCGCCGTCGGGATGGTTCCCAAGGGCCTCGCCTCGTCCGCTCGGCCCCACGCTCGGTGGCACCCTCCCCATGAAGATCACAGCCTCGGCCCCCCGGAAACCCTCCGACCCATCAAACCGCCTCGACCACTTTGCCCGCGTTTTCCTCCGAATGGAAGTAGCCCCCCGGCGGCGGCTCCATCCCCGTGTAACCGGCGAAACCCCGGCCCGTGATCCGAATCGCCGCGGCGAAGTCGAAGCAGCGGCTCCGGAATTCTCCCTCCCGCGGGGGTTCCGCGGAGACTCCTGGCGCATTCCCTGGGTGCAACCCGCGGCGTTGGTCGACACGCCTCCAATCCACCCGGAATGCCGGGGCGTGGCGAACGGCGACGCCGCCACCGCCCGTCCTCGATCCGCGTTCCGAAGCGCTTCCTCGCTGAAACGCGCTTGTAGAATCCGCCAAGCCGGTTTCCGCCGCCCCAACAAGGTGAAAAAATTGGAGGATTGCCTGAAATGGCGCCGGGAAGCGGTCAACACCCCAGACGATGGATGCGCGGGCACCCATGTCGCCATCCAAGAAGGTGGCGGGGACGCTCCCGAGGCACACAACGTGGGGCAATGGCCCGGGCGTGTGTCTGGAAAGGCCGCGATGGCGCCTCCCGGAACCGTCGCAAGTATTCGACAGGAATGTGACCCCGGGAGGAGGATGCGCCCGGCGAAAAATCCGCCAGGTCGCGGAAGACGGCCACGGCCATCCGTTCACGGCACCATCAAGACGTTCGCCCCGGAGGGCGCGGCCTTCACCAGCCCAACGGCGACGTGGGCGCTTCGGCGGGCAGCTGCTCGGTGGAGTCCCCGGCGGACGTCGTCCACCACGGGAATAAAGCAATGATCCATGACCACATGACATGTCTCCTTTCGACGTTTAGACGCCGCCCCGGACGGGCGACGCCATTGACATGGATTTCGTTCCAGGTATTGTCAAGCGGAGATTCGGTTGATTCGCGGAATCAATCAACGGGGAGCCGGAATTCATGCACCGAAGCGCTCGTTGGAAAGGCCGCGACGGCGCCTCCCGGCACCGTCGTGAGTTTTCCCCAAAAATTGGGCGGATGTGTGTCAAAGCCGCCTCCGCACGTCCAAGAAAGGCGTTCCGGAGCGATCTCACAAGGAAACACGCTTGGCGAATCCGGCAAACCGCTTCCTCCAACGCCTTACCAGGTGGAAAGCTTGGGCGGATCGTGCGTCAAAGCCACCGCCGCCCATCCACGAAAGTCGTTCCGGAGCGATCTCGC
>JANQKA010000460.1 GCA_028281405.1 Hasllibacter sp.
CGGTCGGAAGCCATCGACGCGCGGGATGTTCGGCGTTCGCGGATCCGGTGGCGATTCGGACTGGAGGCCCTTGGCGACGCTGACTCCGAATCGGTCGGACTCCTTCGACGCGCGGGAGGGGCGGCGTTCGCGGATCCGGTGATGATTCGGGCTGGCGGCCCATGGCGACGCGGACTCCGGATCGGGCGGAGACATCGACTCGCCGGATGGCGGCGTTCGTGGACCCGGTGGTGATTCGGGCTGGCGGCCCATGGAGACGCGGACTCCGAATCGGTCGGAAGCCATCGACGCGCGGGAAGGGCGGCGTTCGCGGAACCGGTGGCGATTCGGGCTGGCGGCCCATGGCGACGCGGACTCCGAATCGGCCGGAAGCCATCGTCGCGCGGAAAGGGCGGCGTTCGCGGAATCGGTGGCGATTCGGGCTGGAGGTCCATGGCGACGCGGACTCCGAATCGGCCGGAAGCCATCGACGCCGGAAAGGGCGGCGTTCGCGGATCCGGTGATGATTCGGACTGGAGACCCATGGCGACGCGGTCTCCGAATCGGCCGGAAGCGGTCGACGCCGGGAAGCGCGCGTTCGAGGATCCGGTGGTGATTCGGGTTGGCGGACCATGGCGACGCGGCCTCCGAATCGGCCGGAAGCGGTCGACGCCCGGGAAGGAGGCGTTTCGTCCGGCGCCGGATTTCCCGGTCGGCCCACGGGTGATCCGATTTCCGCCGGGCGGTCCGTTCGCCGGGGAAACCGGAGGATTGACCGCGAACGGGCGAATCGCCCGTCGGCGGGATTTCCAAGGCGGGCGGCGGGAAATGCCTGCGTGGGCCGTCGGTCCCGAATCAGGAGGAGACCGCCGAGTGGCAGGGGTTTCGCTTCGCTTCCTGGAGGGCCGAGCCAGGCTGAGATCGGAGGACCCCGCGTCGCATGACGCCATCCACGGGATTCCCGCGATGATTCGGAGGAATGACCCGGCCGTGCATTTCCGAATCGGCCGGCGCCGTCGCCCAGGCAGGAAAGTTTCTCCGGCGCCCCGCTCCCACGACGCCCCCACCGGGATGATTCGCTTGGTCGAATCGCTTCGGGCGCGGCGGCGCATCCCGACCTCAAGGAGTGCCCCGAGCGGGAGTCGGACGCCGCCGAGCGGATACGCTCCGAGTTTCTGGACTGGTGGACGACCGAGGTCGGACAAGCCCGGACGAACATCGAATCGCGTAAGCGAACGGGCGGAGACGTCGGGCCACATGCCTCCACGTCATCACCAAAGCCCGGCGGGATGATGGAAGGCCCGCCGATCATCGGTGGGCTCGTTCCCCCGCTCACCATGGACCTCGTAGACGGTTTGTATTTGGACCCGCTCGACGAGGGCCGATCATGGAATGCTCGCCGAGTGACCGCGGAACGCCGGATTCGAGATGGACACGAAAGACAACGGGAATCCGACGCGCGGGCGATGGGCGTTCACGAACGCCGGGACGGCGAACGCGGACTTCCCGATCCTCCGTCACGCTGGGCCCGCGGCGGCGGCGAGCTCCGCGACACCAGACAAGACTTCGCCGCGATCATCGCGCCGGGTTCCCGGCGCCCGTTCCGCGGTCGAAAGCATGTCCCGCTCGACTGTCGCGCCCTCCTCGGCGAGAAGGCCAAGCGCGTGGTCCGGAGCGGCGACGTCGGCGAGTGCGTGGCCCGGAAGGGACCGGCATTCGACGGCCGGATCGGGAACAAGAACGCCAACGACCTCTTCGACGATGTCCGCAACCACGGCGGCGGCATCCATGACGTTTTCCGCGAGTTCCGGTCGCCGCTCGACGACGATGATGCCATCAATGCGGTGGACTTTCCCCGTCGGGACATCACGGATCCGGAAGCCTTGGATTCCCGTCGCGTGGCCGGGTTGTCACCGGCGGCGCCGAAGACGAGATTCAGGCGGACGTTGTGGGTTTCGACCCGCGGCTCCAAGATTAGCGGACGATGCGACAAAGGAGATGATTCGCCGTGACGTCTTTGATCCCCGTCGAGTGCCGCGGATGGTGGCGCATCGTGGAAACCGGGACTTGGCCCAGCGACAGTTTGGATTACCTTGGCCCGGCCATGCTCTCGCTCACCGGGCAAGACGACCGGCTCCGCATGCATTACCTCCTCGCCCACGTAACCGCCAAACCCAACAAGACGGGCGTGTCTTTCAGATGGAAAGGCGTATGGGAGTTCGACGAGCATTCGGGGACCGGGACCGTGCGGGTCGGCGAGGACGGCAGGCTCCGGGGAATGTTCCGGATCAAGGGCAGTGACGACAGCACGCTCGTCGCCGAGCGCGCCGACGCCCCGAACAAGCCCATCAAGGATCCGCCCCCCTTCGGGCCCAAGTGGGGGTGGCGCCGGTAGCACCAGGTTCCCGTCCCCACCGCCACGAATTAATTCGTCGGAATGGCGTGGGGTGGGGCATCGTGACCGCCATCCGCATCTTCCCGAGCTTCGAATCTCCTCCATCACCCTCTTCAACGGCACCCACTTGGCGCCCCGGCGGGCCGGAGGCGGTGTCGACCGGGTATCGCCCCCTCGGACCGGCGTGCCATCCACGCCTTGCGAATTCGAGGTCGAAATCGCGTTCAGCGCCGCCGGGCGCGGTTGGAACCGCGCGGTCGTCGCCCATTCAAGCCGGCACAGGCCGGATCCGTCGACCACACCGAGCCCATCCGGAGCCATCTTCGACCCCTGCGAGTTGGACCCCGGCGGTCCGGACGTGGCCGCCGACCGGCGCGGTTCTGCTCACGCCGCGCCCCGGGTCGAATCCCGCCGG
>JANQKA010000476.1 GCA_028281405.1 Hasllibacter sp.
CCCGCGCTTTCGAACCGCCCATCCGCGCACGGGCGGAACTCCGGCGGCGAAGGGCCGAGCGACGAAATACCCGAACCGCCCATCCGCGCGCGGGCGGAACCGCGGAAGAGTCGGTCCAAGACGCCGGGGCGATTGCCGCGGATGCGTTCATCGCGATTCCCCCGCTCAACCCGCGACGACGTCGACCGTGGCGTTGGGGGCGATCCTGACCGTTCCCTCCCGCCTTATGTGCGCCTCGACGACATCCCAGACCGGCGGGCCCACGGTGTCCTCGTTGACGCTCGCCCAGCCCGAAACCTTGTAGGTCCCGGCCGGATCGATGGCCTCCCCGGTCCGGAGCAGCGTCATGCGGTCGATCCGCGCGCCCTGGCTCTTGGACACGTCGATCCGGTAGCCCATGCCGCCGACCCGCACCATGTCTCCACCCTGCTGGTAGTAGGGATCGGGATTGAACAGGTTGTCGGCCACGTCCTCCAGGACGACCTTCAGGAATTCGCCCGTCATCTCCGTTCGGTAGACGGCGGGGTAGGTCATGGAGGTGGCGTTGTGCAGATCCTCGCGGGTGATCTCCTGGCCCGGAATCAGCGAGGGGCCCCAGCGGAAGCCGGGGCTCAGCGCGATATCCACGTCCATCTCCCCGATCAGCGCGTTGCAGATCAGGTCGTCCCAGGTGCCGTTGAAATTGCCGCGCCGGTAGAGGAGCGAGTCGGTGACGCCCAGAACCTCGGCCAATTCGGCCTCGAACGGGGCGCGCAGACCGTCGATCATCCGGGACATTTCGGCGTCCGGCGCGATGGCGTCGGAAAACACCGGGATCAACTTGTGCCGGAAGCCCCTCACACCGCCGTCGCGCACGTCGAGGTCGAGGCGGGCGACGAATTTCCCCTGCGAGCCGCTGGCGAGCAGCAGCGTTCCGTTGACGATCAGCGGTTCGGGCAGCGCGTCGTGCGTGTGTCCCGTGAGGATCACGTCGATTCCGTCCACCCGCGAGGCGACCTTGCGGTCCACGTCGAAACCGTTGTGCGACAGGAGCACCACGACCTCGGCGCCCGCGGCCCGGACCTCGTCGACGACCTCCGCCAGCCGCTCCTCGCGCACGCCGAAACTCAGTCCCGGAAACATCCAGCCGGGATTGGCGATCGGCATGTAGGGGAACGCCTGCCCGATGACGGCGACGGAGACGCCGCCGCGCTCGAACATTTGGTAGGGTTCGAGGAACGGCTCGTCCCATTCGTTGTCGAACACGTTGGCTCCGAGGAACGGCATGTTCAACTCGTTCTCGACGATTTCCGTCACGCGGTCGATGCCGAGGGTGAATTCCCAATGCGACGTCATCGCGTCCGCGCCGAGCGCGTTGAACACCTTCACCATGTCCGCGCCGCGGGTTTTGAACGAGGTGTAGGATCCCTGCCAGGTGTCGCCGCCGTCGAGCAGCAGCGCGTCGGGGCGGTCGGCGCGGATCGCCTTGACGACCGTGGCGACGCGGTCCATGCCGCCCATCCT
>JANQKA010000063.1 GCA_028281405.1 Hasllibacter sp.
ATGCGCCGCGCGATCTCGGCGGGACCGATCCGGTGACACTCGGGCGCGTCGATGATCTCCATTCCCGACGAATCCGGGTTCACCGTGCGGATGCCCACCTGGATAGAAACATCCGGATTCACGATTCCCTCCTTCACCGCCTTGTGGAACCCCGTGCCGTGATCGAAGCGTCCCGGGTCGTCATCCACCCATGTGTCGGTGTGCGCGTCGAACTGAACCAAGGCCAAGGGGCCGTGCGCCGCGGCGTGCGCCCTGAGGATCGGCAGTGTGACGGCGTGGTCGCCTCCCAGCGCGATCACGGCGCAGTCCTGCGCCAGTATCCCCGCGATGTGCGCCTCGATGGCGCCGGGCACGCCCGCCGGAGCGGCGTAGTCGAAAGCCATGTCGCCGTAGTCGGCCACGTCGAATTCCGTAAGCGGATTCACGTCCCACCCCATCGGCGGATCGTAGCTTTGCAGAAGCGACGCCTCGCGGATCGCCCGCGGACCAAAACGCGCGCCGGGGCGGTTCGTCACGGACTGGTCGTAGGGAATGCCGGTGACCGCGATCCGCGCGCCCGACAAATCCTTTGAGTAGGTGCGGCGCAGGAACGACGGCGCGCCCGCGAAGGTGTTTTCGAAACTCACCCCGCGGAATCCCCGCCGCGTCACCGCGCCGTCCACGTCGGATCCCGCCTCCTCGAGTCCCATCAGGCGACCCTCGTTCCGCCGCGGACCAACTGGTCGGCCACCTCCGCGACCGCTTCCCCGAGACCCGAGCAGATCCGGTCGATTTCGTCCTCGGATATCACGAGCGCGGGCGACATGACGTTGAGATGGGCTATCGGCCGGACGAGAACGCCACGCGCCTCGGCGGCGTCGGAAATGCGCCGCCCGATGTCCATCTCCTCGGGCAATGGTTCCCTGGTCTCCTTGTCCGCAACGAATTCAAGGCAGGCCATCAAGCCCTTGCCGCGCACGTCCCCCACCAGCGGCAGGCCGGAAATTTCCCGAAGCCGCTCCATGAACAGCTTTCCGCGTTCCACCGCCCGCGACAGCAGTCCCTCACGCTCGATGATCTCGATGTTCTTGAGGGCCGCGGCGCAGGCGACGGGATGGCCGGAGTACGTGAAGCCGGAGGTGTACCAGCGGTCCTTGTCGGCGGCCATCGCCCGCCAGATGCGGTCATGGAATATCACCGCGCCGAGCGGCTGATAGCCCGAAGTGATTCCCTTGGCGCAGCAGATGATGTCGGGCGTGACCCCGTACTCGTCGCCGCTGGCGAACCAATGCCCCAACCGGCCGAAGCCGCAGACCACCTCGTCGGCGACGAAGAGGATGCCGCGGGCCTCGCAAACCGCCTTCATGCGCCCAAGGTAGTCCCGCGGCGGCACCAACACTCCGCCGGACGCCTGGATCGGTTCGGCGAAAAAGGCGGCGATGTTGTCCTCCCCGACCTCGTCGATCTTGTCTTCGAATTCCTTCACGAGGCGGTCGGTCATTCCTTCCTCGGTTTCTCCTTCGGGGCGGCGGTAGAGGTAGGGCGCGTGGATGTGGTGGACCCGTCGCTCGAGGTAGGAGAATTCCGGAGCCCTGTCGCCCCGGCGCCGGCCGATCGACATCGAGGCGAAGGTGGACCCGTGGTAGCTGTGCCGCCGCGCGATGACGTGCCGCCTGCCGGGACGGCCCATTGATGCCTGCGCGAATTGCGCCATGCGGAACGCCGAATCCACGGCGGTCGAACCGCCGGTGGTGAAGTGGACGCGGGAGAGTCCCTCCGGCGCGAGCGCGGCGAGTTTGGCGGCGAGCTCGGCGGCGGGCGGATTCGTCATGTTCACGAAGGTGGACGAGAACGCCAACCGCTCCGCCTGCTCGGCCATCGCCTCGGCCATTTCGCGCCGCCCAAGCCCTATGTTGACGCACCACAGGCCGCCCACGGCGTCGATGTAGCCGCGCCCCTCCGCGTCCCAGATCCGGCATCCCTCCCCCCGCGCGACCACGAACGGCTTCTCGCGGGCGTGGCTGTCGAAATGGGTCCATGGGCGCAGCACGTGCGCCCGGTCCATCGACGCGTGGTCGCCGGCCTCCGGCATGGTGCCCATTCGTCTCTCCCCCGCACCTGAAAACCCTCTCCGGAAAGGGTCGGCCAGCGGGCCGACCCGTCGCGGAAACGGATCCGCGTCCGGGCCACGCCCGGCGGAACCCCGTGATTCCCGCCGCTCGGAATCCGTCTCCTCGGCGTCCCGCCGCTTCAGCCGCGCGCCCGTCCCACGAGCCGCCACGCGCCGGGCAGCAGAAGGGCCGCCAACGCCAGCTTCAACGCGTCCCCGACGAGGTAATCGGTCAACCCCCATTCGATGGCCTTCTCGAAGCCGTGGAGTTGGCCAAGCCAAAGAAGCCCGGGCGCGTAGATAAGGGCGTTGCCGATCAGCATCGCCGCCGCCATCATCGGAACCGACCTGTCCCAGCCGCGACGGGCGGCCCATCCGAGCGCCAGCGTCGCGAGCACGTAGCCCACCAGGTAGCCGCCCGTTCCGCCCATCATGTAGGCGAGGCCGTTCACCTCCGCGGACGAGTTGGCGAACACGTCGAAGCCCAACGCGCCGACGATCAAGTAGCCGGCGATCGTCGCCAGGCCAAGGCGCGGCCCATAGGCGGCGCCGATGGTCAGGACCGCGAAGGTTCCCATGGTGATCGGCACCGGCGACGGCCACATGGGAATTTTGATCTTGGCCGCCACCGCCAGGGCCGCGACGCCCAGGACGACGAGAACCGCCCGCTTGAGCATGAGTTCCGCGCCGCTTTCGGGGCCGTAAGCCTCCACGAGCACCGCGTCGCGTTTCAGATTGGTCATCGCCCTGACTCCTGTTTCGAACCGTTTCCCCCTTCTGCACCGCGCCGGCCGCCCGTGGCAAGGTCATCGGGAATATAGAGCGTCACCATCCCGTAGTCCTTGCGCGGCCCCTTCACGCGCCACGCCGCGCTCCATCGGGGCCAGTGGCGGAAACCGTAGACCACCCGGTACTCGTCGGGGGCGCAGAAATGCGATGCCTCCGCCGCTTCCTCCGGCGCGAAATCGTGAAAGGCGCGGCCGTCCGCGAACCTGACGTGGATCCGGCCCCGCTCCTCCGACCAAAGGTAGTCCCGCCCGGCGCGCGCGACCGGGGCGCCGCCGAGCCGCAACTCCCCATCCTCGCGGTAGGCCATTCCGCCGCCGCCGTCCGGCGAGACGAAGGCCGCGCCGTCGAACCGTCCCCCGATCCGGCCAAGGAAGTCCGAGATCCGCCGCTCCACGCGCCACGTCCCCGCGAAATCCGCGAGGCGGAGGCGCGTCATTCTGGACCGCCCACGGTCACGTCGCCGCCCTCTCCGATGAATCGGATCCGCGCGCCCTCGGCCTCCACCCTGTAGCAAGCCACGCCGTCGGCGGGCGGCCACCGGCTGCAGTAGAGGTCGTCCAACACCTCCCAGAATCCCCAACTCTCCCGGCCCGCGTCGTAGAGGGTGCGGCCGGAGGCGTGGAACTTCTGCCGCGCGCCGTTTTCGTACACGAACGTCCGGTCGGTCAGCGCCGCCGCGATGCCCTCCCCGTCGAGCGGCTCCCAGGCGAACGCCGCGAGCGGCGCGAGCGACGCCGCCGCGATGATGGCGATGCGCATGGTCCCTCCTTTCTTGCGGAAACCCCCGCGCGTGTCTAACCACCACGGCGTTTCCCGGCAATTCCGAAAGGCCCGGCATGATTCCCCGCTACGCCCGCCCCGAGATGGCCCGGATTTGGGAACCCGCCACGAAGTTCCGGATCTGGTTCGAGATCGAGGCCCACGCGGGCGACGCCATGGCGGAGATCGGCGCGATTCCCAAGGAGAACGCCGAAGCGGTGTGGAAGGCCGCGGACGCGGAGTTCGACGTGGACCGCATCGACGAGATCGAATCCGTCACCAAGCACGACGTCATCGCCTTCCTGACCCATCTCGCCGAGATCGTGGGGCCGGACGAGGCCCGGTTCGCGCATCTGGGCATGACCTCTTCGGACGTGCTCGACACCGCGTTCAACGTGCAGCTCGTCCGCGCCACCGACATCCTTCTCGAGGACATGGACCGCCTGCTTGACGCCCTGAGGCGCCGCGCCGACGAACACAGGCACACCGTCCGCATGGGCCGCTCGCACGGCGTCCACGCGGAGCCCACGACGATGGGGCTGACCTTCGCCCGGTTCCACGCCGAAGCGGCGCGCAACCGCGGACGCCTCGCCAACGCGCGCGCCGAGGTCGCCACGGGAGCGATTTCCGGAGCCGTGGGAACGTTCGCCAACGTCGACCCGAGGGTCGAGGAGCATGTCTGCCGGAAACTGGGCCTCGTTCCGGAGCCGATCTCCACGCAGGTGATTCCGAGGGACCGGCACGCCATGTTCTTCGCCACGCTCGCCGTCGTGGCCTCCTCCGTCGAGAACCTCGCGGTGGAAATCCGCCACATGCAGCGCACCGAGGTGCTGGAGGCGGAGGAATTCTTCTCCGAGGGCCAGAAGGGATCGTCGGCGATGCCGCACAAGCGCAACCCGGTGTTGACGGAGAACCTGACGGGCTTGGCCCGCATGGTGCGCGCCTTCGCGCTTCCCGCGCTGGAGAACGTGGCCCTATGGCACGAAAGAGACATTTCCCACTCTTCGGTGGAACGCTACATCGGCCCCGACGCGACGGTGACGCTGGATTTCGCGCTGAACCGTCTCGCGGGCGTCGTGGAGAACATGGTCGTCCATCCGGAGCGCATGCGCGGGAACATGAACCGGTTCCGCGGTCTCGCGATGAGCCAGCGCGTGCTCTTGGCCTTGACGCGGGCGGGCCTGGGACGGGACGACGCCTACGCCCTCGTCCAGCGCAACGCCATGAAGGTTTGGACCGAGGGCGGGGATTTCAAGGAGCGGCTTCTGGCCGACGCCGACGTCCGCGCCGTCCTTTCGGACGAGGAGATCGAGGAGAATTTCGACATCGATCACCACACCAAGCACGTGGACACAATCTTCGCCCGCGTGTTCGGCGGTGAGTGATCCCGATCCGCCGGGCGGCGCGGCGTCCCACCGTGCGCCTTCCGGGCCGCTCCGCCCGGTGCCGGCGGCGACGTCTCCGCTCCCGCGTTCCGGAGTTCCGGAGGCGCTGCCCGAAGCTCCGGACGGCCCCTCCCCGAGCCATTCGCCGTCCCCCCGCGAAGGAACGCTTGAATTATTTCCGCCGCCGACTTATATGGTCGCCGCTCGCCGCGCCCGGGCGCGGAACACGAAGGAGAACACGCATGCTCAGAAGAACGAGCGCGGGAATTCTCGCCGCCGGCTTGTTTCTGGTGGCGATGGAGGGGTGCGGCCGCGAGGAAACGCATGAATGCGCGGCCATCGCCAACAGATACGAGCGACTCGACTGTTACGACCGCTTCTACGTGACGGACGAGATCGGAATGTCGGTGATCAGCGACTGGACCGTCCAGCAAGTGAAGGCCGAATTCGACGGCACCAGGAACATATACATGTGGGTCGAGTCCAAGGAGCCCCTGATATGTCCGGAGTCCAATGAACCCAGTAGTTTGAAGCTTTATCTCCGTTGCCGGAACGGGCAGACGGCCATCTACTTCAACACCGGATGCCTGTTGTCCGACTTGTTCGGGCACGGAAGGGTCGACATGCGGGTGGGCACGGGCAATCCGTTCACCGCGGAATTCGAAGCGAGCGCGGACAACACCTCGTTGGGTCTTTGGACCTCATCCCGCTCGGTTCCCATCGTCACCCGCATGATGGGTGGTGAAAGGCTGTTCGCCCGGATCAAGCCCTTCAACGGGAGGACGGTTACGACGCAGTTCAACATCGGCGGATTGGCCACCGCCAGCAATCCGCTGCGCCAAGCTTGCCGCTGGTGACGAACCAACCGACCGGAAGCGGAATCCAAGCGCCGGTAATCGACCGGCGCGGCGGAGAGCGGGTAAGCCGCGGAGGGAATGGGGCGGTTCGCCTCCGGAGTCCGGAGTCCGCGGCGTCCGGCCGGCGACGGCCTCCACGACCGAAGACTCCGGGCGGAAAGGAATTGGCCGCGGCCGCGAATCCGCTTGGCGTTTGACCGGACCAGCTCGTGGTTCACCGTTCCCGCCGCCGCCCCTCCGATCCCCGGTCGGCCCGCGGAACCGGCGGCCAAGAACTCCGCGTTCCTGATTTCGGGCGGCGGGCCCGAATCCACGGATGTCCCGTTCCCCGCCGCCCGGACATGGCCGGCGCGCGCGGACCAACGACACCGAAGCGCGCCGGAATTCCCGGTCATCCCCCGCGGTTTCGAAACCGCGCCGGCGCCCGCGCGCCCCAGCTTCGACGGTCATTCGGCGGCGCTCAACCCGCGATCAATTCCTCGACTTGAAGGTTGAATCGGTTGAGCGCCCCCTCGAACCGCCCGAACAGGTGGCTCGGGTTGCCGCGGGAGGCGAAGCCGGACTGGATCTCCTCGCCCAGCGTGAAATCCTCCATCAGCGTCACCCGCGTGATTTCATGGTTTCTTTCCCAGTGTTCCCTCTGGTCCGCGGTTCCGGCCCCGTCCTTCGGCACGAGCGTGCTCAGGCGCACCGCCGTCCGGCCCTCCGACAACGGATCCATCCGGATCCAGACGATGTGATCCTGCTGGACCAACAACTGAGTCGTGGCCATCAGCGAATAAAGGATGTTCGCGTCCCGCCGGATCGCCCAATCCTCCTCGGGTTTGTCCGTGAGGTCCGGCAGCGTGATTCTCGGCAGGACCGAGCGGATGTGCGTGCCGAACACGCGGTAGGTCGACAGGTTGTCCGGAAAATATGGGGCGATGGTCGCCGCGTGGGCCACGCGGAAATGGTAGGCTTCGAGTCCTCCCTCGACGAGCACCTTCCAGTTGGCGGAAATCTCGAACTCCTCCGTCACCGCCGTCCCGTGCTCGGAGAGTTCCAACCAGTCGAAATCCTTGGCGAGGGGGCCCAGCCAAGCGTCGATATCGGGAATGTCGGACATGTCCGGGTCCGCGACGATCCAGATGAAGCCGTGCGCCTCGGCCGACGGCAGCCGCCTGAGCCCCCGCTCGGCGCGGGGGAGGTCGGGGAAGCCCTGCTTCTCCTGTGGAACCGCTCGGAGCGCTCCGTCGTTCGTCCAACTCCAACCGTGATATGGACAGGTGAATATCCGTTTGCAGCCATTGTCCGCGCGCTCCAGCCGCGCGCCGCGGTGGCGGCAGACGTTGAGGAATACCCGGGCAACGCCGTCGTCTCCGCGGGTCATCAGGATCGGAAGTCCGGACAGGCGCATGGTGCGGAAGCTCCGCGGCCCGGTCAAATCATCGGACCTCGCCGCGGCGATGGGAAGCCGGCGCAGGATCATGGCCCGTTCGCGCTCGTAACGCTCCGGGCTCGAATACCGCGAGATCGGCGAATGGGCGACGTCCGCGTCGAGCCAAGCCGACTTCCGTTCGGCCAACCCGATGATCTCCCTGATCAAACCCAGTTCCTCGTCGCGGTCCACGCCCGCCTCCCTCGACTTTCGCCCGGATTGACGGGCCATCCCGACGGTTCACCGGACCGCGACACGGACCGCGCTCCGGACCATCGTCCACGCCTAGTCGGTTCCGGGCTTTCGGGCAAGGACCGCCCTGTGGCGGCCGCGGCATGGCTGATGGAGGAGGATCCTGGCGCTTCGCGCTTCCCAACCCTCCACGGACGCGCCCGGACGACAAGCGCCGCGCGGCGATTCCGTCGCTCCCGCCCGGAGGGAGTCCTCCATCCATGAGCGCGGGCGGGTCGACGATCAACGCCCGCAAGGAAATTCATGGCGACTTCCGCCGACCGCCCCCGAGCGGCCCCCGGATTCAGGCGAGCCTATCACCGATTCCGAGGGCGTTCCGCTCGACGAGATCGGCGATGCGTTCGACTTCCCCGCCCGGCGCGCCCCTCAATCCCCGCACCGTTTCCACGGCCTCGGCGCGATTGACGACCATCGCGTCGATCAGTTCCCGAACCCTGCCCCTGAGCCGGCCGGGATTCAAACCCGCCTCATTCGCGAGCGCATCCCAATGCCGGCGCGCCACGTCGCCCGGCTTGACTTCGCATCCCCCCAGTTTTTGCGCGTGGCGCTGGTCAACCCCGTCCCCGGCCCAAGGCAAAACCGTCAGCGCGTCGTACAGAGGCGCCATCAGCGCTCCCCCGCCGGGAAGCAGGATCGAATAGTTTTTCGCATGCGCATCCGCATTGGCGATCAGGATGTTGAAAATGACTTGATCCTGTAGTTTCAACGCCTCCCGCGCGGGCAGGCGCTCCCCCGTACTGAAGAGCCTGCGCATGTCGAGTCCCCGAACGGGTCCGCATTCGTACTTTAGACTTGGAAAGACTCCGTTGGCTTGCGCGAAATCCTCCTTGTGGAGGCGCGCGACGGTACCGTCACGCCGGATTCTCCGGTCGAAGCGGACCACCGCCAACGCCTCCCGGTTTCCCGCGCGGACGATTCCGGCTTCGGCGGCGGGAACGCCGATCAGACTCGCCAACGTCAGGCAGTATGCTTCGTTTTCGACGATCCCGGGAAACCATGAGGGATTGTCCGGCTTCAGAATGATCGTCGAGGGAGCCCCCCACTTTGGCACCGCCAAGCGGTCGTCCGGCGCGGGAAGGCCAAGCTTGGGCGCGCCATCCACCCCGATCACCGCGAGAACCGTCTTGGGTTGCCCGCCCGCGAGGGAAAGACGGACGCCATTTTCTCCGGCGAGAAAGGGTCGCCGTCCGACTTGGTCAAAATGAGCCGCGAGGGCGGCCCCGGCGTCTTCCCCGGAATGTCGAATTACAAGATCTTCGTATGCCAAGCGCGATCCGTCGTCCGGTTCACCGATGGAGATCGCTCCGGCCGTGTCTCCGCCAACCTGCTTCAGAATCGTCAGTGAATCGGCCGGCGACACGCCCAAGGCGCGCGCCAAGGACGCGAGTTGATTTCCTTCCGGAAGCAGGTTGGCCAGCCAAGGGGCGATGATTTCGTGCGCATGGGGATTTGGCTTTGGAGGCATGGTGACCGATAGCGCGAAGTTTCCTTCCGTCTCCAACCACCCGGGGTCGTACCGGAACGACAAACCTCCATCGGCGTGGATGTTGACCTGCCCCACGGTGAATTTTCCGTGGAAGAGGGGCACGGTTTCAAGGACGGGCATCAATCCACATCCAGATCGTAGCCTTTGGCGTCGCGCGTTGGCCCCGGCGGAAGATGACCGTCGCCCGAGGCGAACGGATTGGTGTCGGCCGGAACGGCCAAATCCGGATCGTCCGGGACGAGCAGATCGGGGAGTTCGACGCGCAACGCCGCCGCCACCTTCGCGAGGGTCGAGATTTTCACGTCCCGCAAGCCTCTTTCAACGCGCGACAGATTCGCGGCTTCGATTCCGGACAGCAGCGACAACTCGTTGAGGGTGAGCCCCAGCTCGGTTCGGATGCGGCGGATATTGTCGCCGATCAGGACATGCCAATTCTGACGCTTGAACAGTGACATCACCGAAACTCCTCGCCGCTGGATCCAAGGTAGCGGCCTCCTTGCGGAGCGCAAGCAAATTGTCCGCGGGAACAAATTTTATCCCGAAGATCATAAAACTCTATCATTATTGTCTTACGGGACAAATTCAATGCACTTTCAAGAATATTCCATCCTTTTTGTCCCATAGAGCAAATTCAGTGAGAACTCGCAAAATTCATCCAACTTTGTCCCCCGGGACAAATTCGCGGCAACCAATTCCGAATCCACCCTCTCGAACCGCGGTCAATTCAGCCGCGCGCCGCCAAAGCCCCGCCATATGCCCCGCCAACCCGGAAAGCCGATTCCGAAGCCCCGCCCACACGGGCTGGATTCACCCCCGAAGTTCCGGACGCGAACTCCGAGGCGGCGCGCCACATTGAAGCGACTCCATCACCGGACCACCCTCCGCCGCGAAATTTCCACGCTCCAATGGAAATCCGGACCCGCCAATCGGTCGTTGGCGCGGTCCCGCCCGGTTCGAAGCCTCCGGCCACGGGCGCACTTCCGCCTCCGGGGAGGGCGCCCTAACCTGCCGCGCCACCAAAACACGGAGCAGCCCGATGCGCATCTACGCCCTACTCGTCATCGCAGTCGCGACGGAAGTCGTCGGCACCACCGCGCTGGCGCAATCCAACGGCTTCACCAAGCCCGTGCCCGTCGCGGTCACCTTGGTGGCCTACGGGCTCTCGTTCTACTTCCTTTCGCTCTGCCTCAGGGTGCTGCCCGCCGGCGTCGTCTACGCGATTTGGTCCGGACTCGGGATCATGTTCATCACCATCATCGGCTGGGTCTGGCTGCGGCAAGCCCTCGACGGCCCCGCGATCGTGGGCATCGGATTGATTCTCGCCGGAGTCGTCGTGCTCAACGTGTTTTCCACGAGCGTGACGCACTGAGCGCCTAATCAACCCACGTAAACGTCCTTGGGAAGGTGCGGCGCGTAGATTTCACGGATCCTCCGCGCCGCCTCTTCCGAAGCGACCTCTTCGCTTTGACCCGACCGCCGCGAAGTCAATTCCACGACTCCGTTCTCCAGCCCGCGCGGCCCGACCGTGATTCGCCACGGCAGACCGATCAGGTCCATTGTCGCGAACTTCGACCCGGCGCGCTCGTCCCGGTCGTCGTAGAGGGGATCGAGCCCGGCCGCCCGCAGCGCGGCGTACAGTTCCTCGCACGCCCGGTCGCAGGAGTCGTCACCCTGCCGAAGGTTCACGATCCCCACATGGAACGGAGTCACTCCCTCCGGCCAAACGATCCCGTTTTCGTCGTGATTCGCCTCGATCAACGCTCCAACCAACCGGGACACGCCGATCCCGTGGGATCCCATGTGCACCGGCGTCTGTTCCCCGTCCGGCCCCTGCACCACCGCGCCCATGGGCTCCGAGTACTTGGTTCCGAAGTAGAAAATCTGGCCGACCTCGATGCCCCGGGCTTCGCGGCGACGGTCTTCGGGCACGAGTTTTTCGAAAACCGCCGGCTCGTGCGTGTCGTCGGTGCGGGCATACAGCTCCGTGAATTCCTCGAGCACTGCGCGGCATTGTTCCGAATCGCCGTAGTCGATCGTCCGCTCGCCCAACCTGATATCCGCGACCCGGGAGTCGTAGAACACCGCCGATTCGCCGGTCTCCGCCAGGACGAGGAATTCGTGGGTGTGGTCGCCGCCGATGGGGCCGCCTTCCGCCTTCATCGGGATCGCCCGCAGTCCCATCCGCTCGTAGGTCCGGAGGTAGCTCACGAGATGACGGTTGTAGGCGTGCTTCGCGTCCTCTTCCGTCAAGTCGAAATTATAGCCGTCCTTCATGAAGAATTCCCGGCCGCGCATCACCCCGAATCGCGGGCGCACCTCGTCGCGGAATTTCCACTGGATGTGATAAAGCGTCAGCGGCAAATCCCTGTAGGACGAGACGTGCGTCCGGAATATGTCCGAGATCATCTCCTCGTTCGTCGGCCCGTAAAGCAGGTCGCGGTCGTGGCGGTCCCGGACGCGCAGCATTTCCTTGCCGTAGTCGTCGTAGCGACCGGACTCCTTCCACAGCTCCGCGGGCTGAAGCGTCGGCATGAGCATCGGAATATGGCCCGCGCGCTGCTGCTCCTCGTGGACGATCCGCTCCACCCTCTTCAGAACCCTCCATCCGAGCGGAAGCCAGGAATAGATTCCCGCCGCTTGCTGGCGGATCATCCCGGCCCGAAGCATCAGCCTGTGCGACACGATCTGCGCGTCGGCGGGCTCCTCCTTCAGGACGGGCAGGAAATAACGGGACATGCGCATGCGGGATCCTCCGGAACGGTCGCGGCCGATTAAGGTATCCGGGCGCCCGGCGCAATCGCTCCGGACGCCTCCGGGGCCCGGGCGGCGGACCGGAACGATCCTCCCCCCGAGGGCCGAATCCACCCGGAGCGCGGCGGCCGGGAGGCCCCGCGCGCCGCGCCATCGGAGGGCAAACCCGGGAGACGCCAACCCCGATTGATCCGACTCCCCGGTCGGACGGTCGGAAGCGTCCCGGCTCCACGAAAAGCCCCGCGCCTCACGGGCGCCGACCGCCCCGAATCGCCGGCGCCGACGGATCCAACTCCCCGGTCCCCGGAACCGCCCGCCGGGAGGCGAACGGCGCCCGCGCCCTCCGTGGCGTGGAATGCACGACCCGGGACGCTCGAAGATGCCCGGGAAACGCCGCGCCCGGAACGGCCCGGGGCCGCCGGTGAACTTCCCTCCGATGCCTCCACCCCCGGTTGGAACGGCGCGTCGGCCCCTCCCCGCGGATCGAA
>JANQKA010000066.1 GCA_028281405.1 Hasllibacter sp.
CCGAATCGGGGACGGATGCTGCCGTGGCTCAGGGGTAGAGCACTCCCTTGGTAAGGGAGAGGTCGAGAGTTCGAATCTCTCCGGCAGCACCATCGGCCAACCCGTCAGGCGGATGGATCGCCGGTCGCCGCACCGGAGAAGCGCTACATTTCCGCCCCGGAACGTCCCCCGAATCCACGTCGATGATCGATGGCGGCCCCCGATCCGCGCGCGGCGAATTCCGTCCGGCGCGGCCGGCCCCCTCGGAACGCTCAGGAGGAACCTGCCCCGGACCCGGATGGCGACCGCGACACCATCGCGCAAAGCAGTTCGAACATGATGGAGACGCCGAGCCACGCGGTGTTGCCCGTCGGATCGAAGGGCGGCGAAACCTCCACCATGTCGGCGCCGACGATGTCGAGGCCGTGGAGGTGACGGCACACCTCCAGGGCTTGAAAGGAATTCGGCCCGCCAACCTCCGGAGTTCCCGTTCCGGGCGCGAAGGCCGGATCCACGAAGTCGATGTCGTAGGAGACGTAGGTCCGGGAGCCACCCACGATCTCCCGCGCCTCGGACATCACGTCCGCCACGCCCCGGTCGAAGAATTCCTCGATCGGAATCACCCTCACCCCGACAGACGCCGCGAACTCGCGGTCCTCCTTGTCGTAGGCGGTTCCCCGGATGCCGATCTGGACCACCCGCTTCGGATCGAGCAGTTCCTCTTCGATGGCGCGTCGGAAAGGCGTGCCGTGCGTGTACATCCGACCACCGAAGTAACTGTGGAACAGATCCGTGTGGCTGTCGAAATGCACCATGGCCAGCGGCTCCTCCGCCAGTCCCCTCAGGATCGGGAGCGAACACAGATGGTCGCCCCCCGCCGTCAGCGGCCGGATGCCGGCCTTCCGGACGGCGGCGTAGAAATCCCTCATCCGATCGAGCGTGTCCCCGATATCCGCCGGATTCGGCCCAACGTCTCCAAGGTCGGCGCAGTTGGCGGCCTCGAATGGACGGATGCCGGACACCCCGTGCTCCGCCCGGATCATCGTCGACTGGTCGCGCAACTGGCGCGGCCCATGCCTCGGCCCCGGCCTGTTGGTCGTGCCGGAATCCCAAGGCGCTCCGATCAAACCGACCTCGACCTCGCCGATCCTCCCGTGATCGAGGGGAACATGCGGCAGCCGCATGAACGTCGGCACGCCCGCGAACCGCGGAAGGTCGAAACCGGAAACCGGTTGGAAGAACGGGTCGGACATCGGATGAGCTCCATCGCGAAGGTGGCCACGGCCGGGGACCGCCCGCCGTCAGCCTCCGCGGACGGCGCCGGCAGCCGCCTCAATCCTCCAATTCGGCGTCCCAGTACAGGAAGTCGATCCAGCTTTCGTGCAGGTGGTTGGGCGGAAACCTCCGTCCGATGTTCTTCAACTCCTCCGCGTCCGGCCGGCGCGGCGGCTTGCGCAAGCTCATCCCAACCTCGCGCAGACTCCTCGCGCCCTTCCGCAGATTGCAGCGCGAGCAGGCCGCGACCACGTTCTCCCAGCTGGTCCGCCCGCCCCTCGCCCGGGGAATGACATGATCGAAAGTCAGATCGCCGGAGTGGCCGCAGTACTGGCAGCGGAAACCGTCCCGCAGGAACAGGTTGAAGCGCGTGAAGGCCACGCGTTTCCGCGGCTTGACGTAATCCTTCAGCACCACGACGGAAGGCATGTTGATTTCCGTCGACGGGCTCCTGACCACCTGGTCGTACTCCGCGACGACCTGCACGCGGTCGAGCACGGCGGCCTTGATGGCCTCCTGCCAAGGCCAAAGCGACAGCGGATAGTAGCTGAGGGGACGGAAATCCGCGTTGAGGACCAAGGCGGGATGATGCTTCAATCCCGCCGGCTCGCGCACGAATGCCACCCTGAAGTCGCCGTCCATGATTCCCGCTCCGTCCCGTCACCTCTTTCCGGTCGCGGGGCCTTCCACCCCGTATCGCGGGCGACCATATGCGGCGGGCCGCGCCCGCGCAACCATCAAATCGACGCGGGCGGACGGGCGCCCAGTCCGCGTGACCGACCGCGCCTCGCTTCCGGCGACATCGACGCGGGCGGACCGGCACGCTCCGCGGAGTTCCCGGGCGCCCACCGCGCCCGCGGCGCGAACGGCGCCGCTCCGCGGCGTCACGCGTTGCCGCCCGTCTCCAACCCGAACCGCTCCCGCAGAAACACCAAGGCCGCCCCGACCCCGTCCGGAGCGATGCCGTGCCCGGTTCCCCTCATCACATGCGTGTCGACCTGGAAGCCCGCCGCGGAGAGGGTTTCGGCCGCTTCCGGCATGGACTCCGGCGGCACGAGGTCGTCCGCGTCCCCGTGGGCGAGCAGAACCGGCGGCCGGACGACGACCTCGTCCTCCAGCAGGTCGGGTTCCAGAAGCCTCCCGGAGAATCCCACGACGCCGGCGAAGGCCTCGGGCCTTCTCGGGGCCACGTGAAGCGCCATCATGGTCCCTTGGCTGAATCCGAACAGCGCGACGCGGTCGGAGTCCAATCCGGTCTCTTGGAGAATGTCGTCGAGCCACGCGTTCAAATCATGAACCGACCGCTCCATTCCGAGCCGCGCGTCCTCCTCCGACG
>JANQKA010000543.1 GCA_028281405.1 Hasllibacter sp.
CGCGTGACGCCCGATGAAATTGAAAACGCCGAAAGGGCGGTGATGAACATGGTCGCGCAGGCCATCACCGACCACCGCGATCAGATTGTGACGATATTCAGGGAAGATGACGATCAGCCGCAGGATATCGCCGAAGACGTCACCCGGGAGGCGATGGACGCGATGGGGGTTTCCTCCATCGGCGAACGGCTTTACGGCAACGTCGATTACAAAAAGGCAATCTACGCTTTCCTGCCAGCCCCCGTTCCCGTCGCTTTGATGCTGGCTGCGAAGGCCGAAAAGGACGATGGAATCAGAACCGCCACGATACAGATGTCTCAAACCTCCATGAGAGTCAGAATGACAAGATCCGGGGAACTCATGGACGAGGCCGGAAAGTTGGATCAATTCATAACCCGCGGCCCGCGTCGGTTGCTGGTCGCGACGGTCATCGCGAAGTATGCCTACGAAGAAAAATCCGATATCCGGAAACTCAGGAACGTCATTGTGGCGTGCATACCGAACGGAGCGCTGCAGGAAAGATACAACCCGAACGCCGAGGAAACGATTTGGTTGGCGGGGCGGAACGCGCCGACGCTCGGAGAGGATTTCCGGGTCAGGTTGAGCTATCAAAAACTGCGCGACAAGGCATCCTGGAGGGTGAGGGAAATCGACCTCGACTGAAGGCCGCGTCATTCGATGAATCCGCGAACGAGCGGATGAAACCGCGCAACCCGAATCGAACGCGGGTGGCTGGAAACAACAAGGAATTCTCTCCCGTCCAATTCCATGAAAGAAGCCAACCCTCTTTCGTGCAAGTCCATTCCACGTCCCGATCCGGCTGCCCGGGACAACTCCGGGTCAATTGCGAATTAATCGCGGAGCCCCCTTCTCGTGGGTCGCGGTTTGGCCGAATGGCCACCGCAATTCCGAAAGAAAGCCTCCCATGGAAGCGGAAAACATGTCCGACCTCTTGATCCATCCGGTTTTTTCCCGACTCCACCGGGAAATACTCAATCGAGGTTTTCCTTTTCCCGCGCCCGGGCGGCGCGGGGAGACGGGCGAAAAAGTGTTCGCGTTTCACGGAAAAAGTGAAGATCGGAACCGCGCGGGAGGTTTCCGTCGGCGCCGAACCTGATCCGGGATCTGGAAGCCATGCCTTGAGCCGACGCGGTCCCGCGGAGGAACCGAACAACCCGGCACGGACCGCCGGGGCGGACCAATTCCCCGGGGCCGTCACTTTTTCTTGCCGGCCGCCCTTCCCGATCCCGCGATCAATGCGCCCGCGGCCTCCTTGGCCGCGTCGGTGACGCGGTCTCCCGAAATCATGCGCGCGATTTCATCCACCCGCTTCACGTCGGTCAGCGCGACCACGCTGGAAAGGGCGGTGTCCTCCGAGACCCGCTTCTCCACCCGCATGTGATGATCCCCAAGGGCGGCCACCTGCGGGGAATGCGTTACCACGAGCACCTGACCGTCCGAAGCGAGCGAGGACAGGCGGCGTCCCACCGCGTCGGCCGTCGCGCCCCCCACCCCGCGGTCGATTTCGTCGAATATCATCGTGATCCCCGCGTTCTCGCGCCTGAGACACACCTTCAACGCCAACATGAACCTGCTGAGCTCGCCACCCGACGCGATTCGGTTGAGCGGCCCCGGAGGCGTCCCCGGCGTCGTCACGACAGTGAAGGCGACCGCGTCAACCCCATCGGGCGACGCGTCGGCCTCGGAGACTTCGGTCGTGAACACGGCGCGGTCCATCTTCAGCGGCGCGAGTTCCCCGGCCATCTCGGCGTCCAGCCGCGAAGCCGCTTCGCGCCGCGAAGCCGAGAGCTTCCGGGCTGCGGCGGCGAATGTCGCGTCGGCCCCGTCCACGGCGGCGGACAACGCCGCGAGGCCGCCGGACGTGTCGTCGAGACGCGCGAGCTTGCCGCGCATCTCTTCCGCCAACGCGGCCAATTCATCCGACGCGACGCCGTGTTTGCGCGCCAGCCCCCGCAGTTCGAAGAGCCGTTCCTCGATCCGTTCCAAGGCTTGCGGGTCGACCTCCAATTTGTCCAGTAGACGCGCGACCCCGTCCTGCGCCTCGCCAAGCTCCGCGAGGGCGCGTCCCAGCGCGGCCACCGGAGCCCCGACCTCCGCTCCCGCGTCCGCCTCGACGCCTTCGAGCCAACGTTTGGCGTCGGACAACCGACCTTCGGCTCCTTCGGGACCGAGCGACGCGGAAGCCTTTTCGACATCTTCGCGAATGCTCCCGGCCGCCCGCATCATCCGCCGGTCGGCGTCGAGGGCCGACTCGTCCCCCACGATGGGGGACAAGGCGTCCAGCTCCTTGACCGAGTGGCGCAGGAATTCCTCCTCCGCCCGGGCGGCGGCGACCTCCTCCTCCGCTTCGGCGAGGGCTTTTTTCGCCACCGCGCGGGCCCGCCACGCCAACCGCACCGCCTCGCGCAGGTCATCGTGCCCCGCGAACGCGTCGAGCACCGAACGGTGTCCACGCGGATTCAGCAGGCCCCGGTCGTCATGCTGACCGTGAACTTCGACCAACGTCTCCGAAAGCCTCCGCAGGATTTCGCCCGAAACCCTGCGGTCGTTGACCCAGGCGGTCTTGCGGCCGTCCGAAGTGTTGACCCGCCGGAGGATCAACTCGCTTCCGCCGCCCGCTATTCCGGCCTCGTCCAGCACCGCCCGCGCCGGATGTGCGTCGTCGAGGTCGAACACCGCCGTGACTTCCCCCTGGGCGGCCCCGGAGCGAACAAGCTCCGCGCGCCCCCTCCAACCCAGAACGAATCCGAGCATGTCCAGCAGAATGGATTTCCCGGCCCCGGTCTCGCCGGTCAACACGTTGAGACCCGGTCGAAGATCCAGTTCCAGCCGGTCGATCAGAAGCATGTCGGTTATATCGAGCGTTCGCAGCATCTGTCCCGTTCCAAGAATCGGCGCCGGATTACACCGTAGCGGAGCCGCCCGCGAGTCGCCCCGGCGCGTGGCGGCCCGCGGGGCGACACCAAGTCCCGCCGGTCATCCGGCGGCCCCGGCGGAGTACTCCCCGCACGCCATCATCCCATCCTCCGTTTCCGCCACTCCGGTCGCGCCACGGTCCAAATCCGCTTCCGTCGGTCGCTGACCGCGGAATTCCCGCCCCCGGGCCGCGGAATCCCTTCCCCGCTCCCGATGCGCTCATTGATCGATTCGCCGCCGGACACGCGACCTCCCCTCCACGCCATCACGCGTGGCGCCGGGTGGACTCCGCCGCGCGGAAATCTCACGGGACGTGTCGACGATCCCACCCGTTCCGCCCCGGAGACCGCCTACAGATACTCTCCCCTGATGGTTTGGCGGTAGGCCCGCGCCAGCCAGTTGTCGCCCCTCGGTTCGGGTGTCAGTCCCCTGCCCGTGAGCAGCCGGAAACTGTCCTCGTACCAATCGGTCGATCGGAAATTGTGACCGAGAATCGCGCCCGCGGTCCGCGCTTCGTCGTCGAGGCCGAGCGAAAGGTAGGCCTCGACAAGCCGATGAAGCGCCTCGGGGGTGTGCGTCGTGGTCTGATAGTCCTCCACCACGATCCGGAAGCGGTTGATCGCCGCCATGAAGTGATTGCGCTTCAGATAGTATCGACCGACCTCCATCTCCTTGGCCGCGAGATGATTGAACGCGAGATCGAATTTCAGGACCGCGGTCTCGCTGTAGTCGCTGTCGGGATAACGCTCGATGACCTCCCGCAGCGATTGAAGAGCCATGAACGTCAGCCCCTGGTCCCGGCCCACGTCATCGATCTGGTCGTAGTAGCTGAGCGCCAGGAGGTATTGCGCGTAGGCGGCGTCGTCGTCCGCCGGGTAGAAGTCGATGAACCGCTGAGACGCCGTGCGGGATCCTTCGAAATCCCGGGCCCTGTGCAGCGCGAACGCCTGCATGATCAACGCGCGCTTCGACAGTTCGGAATACGGATACAGGCGCTCGACCTCGGAGAAGGTCGTCGCCGCCTCCACGAAGTCGCCGGAATCGAGCTGCGCCTCCGCCATGGCGTAGATTTCCCCGGCGGGAAGATCCTCGAGCCGCGTTTCCTCCGCGCAACCGACGGCGAGGAAAAGCGCCGCCAAGGAGAAACACAGCGTCCGAACATTCTTCATGCGACTGAATCTCCGCGACCTGACGCGACCGTCCGCACCGGCGGATGTAGCACGGACGCGAGCGCGGGCAAACGCGAAGCGCCTCCCGCGGCGTCCGCCGAAAAGTTGGGGAGCCCGGGGTGCGCGTCAGGCGGAGCGCGAATCCACCCCGTCGCCGAGACCCGCGCCGGGCAGCACCGACGCCTCCCTATCATCGCAGGTCACCACGGCGTAGGCGTCGGGGTCGTCGAATAGCTCTTGAAGCAGGCTGTGCGTGAGGGTGTGTCCCGCCCGGTATCCCTCGTATCTGCCGATGATCGGCCCCCCCGCCAGCGCGAGGTCGCCCAACGCGTCGAGCATCTTGTGGCGCACCGCCTCGTCCTCGTGCCGCAACCCGCCGGGATTCAGGACATCCGCGCCGTCCACGACGACCGCGTTTTCAAGCGTGCCGCCCAGCGCGAGCCCCCGCTCCCTCATCCCCGCGACGTCGGCGGCGCTGCAAAAGGTGCGGCTGTCCGCCAGTTCGTGGACGAAGTTGCCGTTGGCGAGGCTCAAAGTCTTTTCCTGACGGCCGATGGCGGCTTCCTCGAAGTCGATCTCGAAGCGCATCGACAGGCCGCCGTCCGCCGGCAAAAGGCGGGCGAGCGCCGCTCCGCTGCGCGCCTCCACCGGCTTCAGAACGCGGATCGCGCGCACCGACGCGTCGAGTCGGCTCAAGCCCGCGCCGAGAATCGCCTCCACGAAAGGCCTCGACGACCCGTCCAGAATCGGAACCTCGGGACCGTCCACCTCGACCAGCGCGTTGTGGACGCCGCAACCGGCGAGGGCGGCCATCACATGTTCCACCGTGGAAATCCCGATTCCCGAATCATTCGCCAGTCGGGTGCACAGTTCCGCGGACACCACCGCCTCGCGGCGCGCCGCGATCATCGGGTCGCCCCCGCCCACGTCGGCGCGCTTGAACCAGATGCCGAAATCCGCCGGCGCCGGATGCATCACGAGTTTGGCGGGCGCCCCGGAATGAAGCCCCACGCCGCGAAATTCCACCTGATTCGACAAGGTCGTCTGCACACCCAACCCTTCCTTTGTACCGGGGGAGGACGCCCCGGAATGGGAGGCCCCCGCGAAAACATCCGCGCCGTATCCTATGGGGCCGGGGGACGCGCAAATCACATGTTGCAACAAATTGAATCAACGCTTGTGAACACGGGCGCAGGCCCGCCCGGGCACCGGGCGCGGCGGGGACGGCGCGCCGCCGCCCCCGGTTTTCGCGCTGAGGTTCCGCCGACTCAATTCGCCTGGCGGCGCAGGAAGGCGGGTATCTCGATCTTCTCCTCGGCCTCGTCCGCCGGCGCGTTCGACTGGAGAGGGCGCGGTTCCTGCCTCGGCGAGTTCTGCTCTTCGGACGCGGTCATCCGGCTGATGAGGGAATTGATGCCGAACCGGGGAGCGCGCCCCTCCTGCTCGGGAGCCGCCGGCTTGGGATCCATGTTGGGCGACGGACGGCGCCCCACGGCTCGCCGCAGGCGCTCCAACGCCTCGGGAGTCGGCTCTCCGGGCCCGCGCGGGCGTGACGAGACGAATTCCTCCGCCTCGTGCAGGGCGGCGTCGGGTTTCGCCCCGGCGTCGGGCTTCGCCCCCCCGTCAGGCTGATACACCGGCAGCGGAAGGTCGCCCGAACCGTCGACGGCGGCGGGTTCCGACCGCGGAAGGTCTTCCTCGTCTTCGAAGAAGGATCCCGCCGCGGACTCCTCCGCCGCGCCGCGCGCCGCGATGGATGGCCCGTCCTCCTCCGCCGGCTTCGGGGCGGGCGCCGCCGAACGCGGCTCCGCGACCGTTTCGGCCCTCTGACCGCCGACCTCCCCGCCGTTGTCATCGGAGTCGCGGGCCGCGGCCGGCTTCACCGCGCCCCGGCGCGGAACCGGCATTTCCCGCTGCTTCCCGTCACCGACGTCGATTCCCGTGGCGACGACCGACACCCGCATCGTCCCCTCCATCGTGTCGTCCAGCGTGGAGCCGACGATGATGTTGGCGTCGGGATCGACCTCGTCCCGGATGCTGTTGGCCGCTTCGTCGAGCTCGAACAGCGTCAGGTCGTTGCCGCCGGTGATGTTGATCAGGACACCCTTGGCCCCCCTGAGGCTGATTTCGTCGAGAAGCGGGTTCGCGATGGCCTTTTCGGCGGCCTCCTTGGCGCGGTTTTCGCCTTCGGCTTCCCCGGTGCCCATCATCGCCTTGCCCATTTCGTCCATCACCGCGCGCACGTCCGCGAAGTCGAGATTGATCAGGCCGGGCCGGACCATCAGGTCGGTCACGCCCTTCACCCCCTGGTAGAGCACATCGTCGGCCATCGAGAAGGCGTCGGTGAACGTCGTGCTCTCGTTGGCCAGCCGGAACAGGTTCTGGTTGGGAATGATGATCAGCGTGTCGACCACCTTCTGGAGCGCCTCCACGCCTTCGTCGGCTTGGCGCATCCGCTTGGCGCCCTCGAACTGGAAGGGTTTCGTGACCACGCCGATGGTCAAAACCCCGAGTTCACGGGCGGCCTGCGCGATTATCGGCGCGGCGCCCGTGCCCGTGCCTCCGCCCATGCCCGCTGTGATGAAGCACATGTGCGCTCCGGCGAGATGGTCGATGATTTCGTCGAGGCTTTCCTCGGCGGCCGCCGCGCCCACCGCGGGGCGCGCGCCCGCGCCGAGGCCTTCGGTGACCTTCACCCCCATTTGGACGCGTGAAGTCGCCATGGCCGACTGCAGAGCCTGCGCGTCGGTGTTCGCGACCACGAATTCCACTCCTTCGAGCTTCTTGCCGATCATGTTGTTGACGGCGTTGCCGCCGGCTCCACCCACGCCGAACACGGCAATCCGCGGTTTCAGCTCGTTCTGCGTGGGCATCGAAAGGTTGAGTGCCATTGCTCCGTCCTGCCTGTTTTGGGCGCCCCTGCTCCGGACGCGCTGCCTCGTTGCCAGGCGCCGCCGGGGCGGCGCCGCGGAAAAACGCTCACGCCGCGTGACGCGGCGTGAACGATCGACGAAACCGGCGACGCGCGCCGATCCGCCGACGAGCGGCGAGAGGCCGCGCTCGCACGCGGAACATGCTCCGACTCCCCGTCCCGGAGGCCGAGGAACCGATCCATTCAATGTGCGGGCGCAACTGCTCGCGCTCAAATCGGGACGGTTTTCCGTCCTCGTTGACCCTCTCATAACGGATTCGGACGCCGCCGTCACCTATTATTTTCCCCAGCAGGCCACCGGGCGGCATTTTCGGCTCCGATTCCTCACCAATTGTCGCGGAACCACTTCATCGCCCGCCTGAGGGAACGCGCCGGATAGCCATCCGCGGGCATCTCGAAATCCCACCATTCGTCCTGGGGATGCGCCGCGAACAGGCACAGGCCCACCGCCGCGGCGAAGGCCGGGCCGGTCGCGGCCTGCGGCAGTCCCCGCACCCGCATGGGCCGGCCCAGCCGCACCTGCTGGCCCAGAATGCGGCTCGCCAGCCCCTCGAGGCCGGGAACCTGGCTGCCTCCCCCGGTCAATACGATCTGGCGCGACGGCAGCGCGTCGAAACCGGCGATGTCGAGACGCTCCCGCGCCTCCTCGAGGATTTCCTCGATCCGGGGGCGCATGATGCCGATGATGTCCGCCCGGCTCACCGTCCTGCGGTCATGATCCCAATCGCCCGTGTCGCCCCCGATCTCGATAACGTCGCGGTCGTCCATGCCGGTCGCCATCGCTCCGCCGTGAACTGTTTTGAGCCGCTCCGCCGTGGCGGTGGAAACCTGCAGGCACTTCGAGATGTCTAGGGTGACGTGGTCGCCGCCCATTCGCACGGCGTCCGCGTAGATCATGTGCTTCTTGAGGAAGATCGACAGGCCTGTCGCTCCGGCGCCCAGATCGACGCAGGCCCCTCCGAGCTCCTTCTCGTCCTCGACCATGGCCGAAACCGCGGCGACGTACGACGACGAGGCGATGCCCGCCAATTCCAGGTCGCAGCGCTTCACGCAGTGGACGAGGTTGCGCACCGCGCCCTCGCCCACCGTCAGCAGATGCATGTCGACGCTCAGCCTGCGGCCGATCATGCCCCGCGGATCGGTCAAGCCGGCGCGGTGGTCGAGGGCGAAATTGACGGGCTGCGCGTGAAGAACCTCTCGCCCCTGGCCCAGCGGCGGAACGTCGCATTCCGCCATCACCTGGGCCACGTCGGCCTCGCGCACCGTGTCGTCGGAGAGTTCGATCTCCGCGGCGAGGCCGTAGCTCCTCGGCTCCGCCCCCGAAAAGCAGGCGATGCAGTGGTCCACCCGCGCGCCGGCCATCTTTTGGGCCGCCTGCACCGCCGTGCGTATCGCGCGCTCGGTTTCCCGCATCGCCTCGATCTCGCCGAATTTGACGCCGCGCGAGCGCGTCGTCGCGGCGCCTATCACGCGGAACGAGGACTGTCCGGCCATCGACGACACGCCGTCGTCGGCGCCGAACCTCTCGGGCCCGTCGAAACGCAGAATCAGACAGGCCACCTTGCCGGTGCCCACGTCGAGGACCGCGACCACGCCGCGCTGCATGGCGGCCTGCCGCATTCCCCGCATGGCGCGCTGGGATCGGTAGAGATCGGTCACAGACCGTCCCCGCCATTCCGGCGCAGCCTCCGGCGGCGGTGTTCGCCGAGTCCCGTCTCGGTCATGCGCAGGGTCGGACGATCCGGCAGGCGCATGTCGACAACCGCCAAATCGCGGTCCAAAAGCCGCCGCGCCTCGTTCAAAGCCAGCACGCGCCGCAGGGCCGGCAGGGGATCCGCGGCGGGCAGGAGGATGCGCGGCCCTCCCGCGAGACGGACGTCCCAGCGCCGCTCCCCCACC
>JANQKA010000584.1 GCA_028281405.1 Hasllibacter sp.
CCAACCGGGACAGAGCGCGATGTGGCGGAGGTACTCGAACGCCTGGTCGAGAGCGATGACGAAGAAAAGGAAGAACACGATGTCGGGCACGCCGCGCACGACGGCGATGTATCCCTTGCCGAGCCACGCGACGGGGACGATCCGCGACCTCGCGGCGGCGGCCATGGCGAATCCCATGGCGAGCGCGGACGGAGCGGTCACCGCCAGAAGCAGCATCACGGTGCCGAAACTGGCGTAGAACGCCATGTGCTTGCCCGTCGTCAGGTAGCAGACGAACCAGAGCAGGCCTTCGAGCGTCTTTGGGTCTGTGCAGGCTGCGAAGATGGCGGATCCCCTTTCCTGTCCGGCGTCAGGCGGAAGCCGGAGCGGGGCGGAAACCCCGGAAGGACGGTCTTGGACCGACCTTGGCGGGCGCCGGTGGAAACGCGGGCCGGATCCTGTGTCGCGTCGAACCCGTGCGCCGGTAGCTCCGGGAAAGACGGAGGCCACGGGATTCGGGCGGCCCGAACCGCCTCCGGAGCCTTTCCCGCGGTCGATTCGATCCGGCGGCGATGGCGGCGCCGGCGCCGGTCGTGGCCCCCGCCATCGCGCTCCGGTGTGGAATCACCCTTCCCAGACGGCGGCGTCCTCGCCGAACCACTTGACGATCATCCGGTTCAGCGTTCCGTCCTTCTTCATGGCGGTGATGGCGGTGTCGAATTTTCTCTTCATCGCGCGGTCGCTCTCGCGGATGCCCATGCCGACGCCGCCGCCGAGCATCACATCCTCGCCGATCATCATCAGGTCGGCGTTCTCGTCCGCGATCGGTTGAAGATACGCCTTGTCGGCCAGAACGGCGTCGGCCTCGCCGTTGCGCACCGCCGCGATGGTCTCGTCGGGCGTGGCGAATTCCACCAGCGTGGCTCCGGACGATGCGATGTGGGAAGCCTGTATGGTGCCGGTCTGCGCCGCGATCACGCCGCTCTCGAGGTCGATTTCGCCCAAGGCGAGATAGACCGACGGGTCCGGCGGCAGGTAGGCTTGGGTGAAATCGATGACCTCGTCGCGCTCGTCGGTGATCGACATGCCGGCGATGATGGTGTCGTAGTTGCCCGACACGAGGTTGGGAATGATGGAATCCCACTCGTTGGTGACCCACTCGCACGTCAGGTCGAGGCGGGCGCACAACTCGTCGCCCAATTCGCGCTCGAAGCCGTCGATCTCTCCGTTGTCGTTGATGAAGTTGTACGGAGGGTAGGCTCCTTCGGTGCCCATGCGCACCGTCGACGAATGGCTGGCGGCGAACGCGGTGGAGGCGGCGAACGCCAGGACGAAGGCGGTCGAAAATGCGGATTTCATGTATGTCTCCTTCATGATGGGGCGACCCGCGCCCCGCGTTCCGAGGTTAAGGCGGATTTCCCCGGAGGCAAGAGGGAAGGCGTGGCGCCCCGGGACGCGGACGGCCGTTCCGGAGGCGGGAGCCTCGGGCCCGTCACGCGGGCGCGTGGAGCGGATCGTGGGAGCGGGTGGAACTGAGGAAGCCGCGCAACCGTTCGGAATTGGGCGCGCCGAACAGGGCGTCGGGCGGGCCCTCCTCCTCGATCAGGCCTTCGTGGAGGAAGATCACGTGATCGGAGACGTCGGCGGCGAGTTTCATGTCGTGCGTCACGATGAGCATGGTCCTCCCCTCCGCCGCCAGGGATTTGATGACCCGGACGACCTCCTGCTCCAATTCGGGATCGAGGGCCGAGGTTGGTTCGTCGAAGAGAAGGGCCCGGGGTTCCATCGCCAACGCCCGGGCGATGGCGGCGCGCTGTTGCTGTCCGCCGGAGAGTTGCGCCGGCCAGACGTCGGCCTTGTCGCCGATGCCCACTTTTGCGAGGTGGCCGCGCGCGGCCTCCTCCACCTCCGCGGGGTCGCGGCCCAGCACGGTGACCGGCGCCTCCATGACGTTCTTGAGGACCGTCATGTGCGACCAGAGATTGAACTGCTGGAACACCATCGAAAGATTCGTGCGGATCCGCCTGACCTGCCCGGGGTCCGCGGGTCTGCGGTCGTGGCCGGCGCCGGTCCAACGGACGGGTTGCCCTTCGAATACGACATCCCCCGACTGGCAGTCCTCGAGCAGGTTGGCGCA
>JANQKA010000071.1 GCA_028281405.1 Hasllibacter sp.
AGCAGGGCGCCGGAATCGGGGGTGTCGATCTTGAGCGCGTCCCGCATGGCGCGCGAGGTCAGGCCGACCTTCCAACCGATCACCCGGCGGCCCTGACCGAGGCGGCGGCGAATCACCGCTGATTGGATCCGGTAGGCGTCGTCGATTCCCATCCCGGGATGGCGCAGCGACAAAAGGCCGATCGGGTTCCGTGCCCGTTCCGCCTCCACGAGGTCCGCCGCGGCGGCTTCGATCTGCGCGTCGGATGGTCTCATTCGTCGGCCACCGTGTTTCTCAGGACGCCGAGTCCGCTCGCCTCCACCTCGACCACGTCTCCGGGTTCGAGGAACTTCGGCGGGTCGAGGCGCGCGCCGGCGCCGGTCGGGGTGCCGGTCACGACGATATCGCCCGGGCGGAGGGTGGTGAAGGTGGAAATGTACGCGATTTGGCGGCGGATCGGAAACAACATGCGCGAGAGGCGGTCCCTCTGGCGTTCCTCGCCGTTCACGCGGGTCGCGATTTCCGCCCCGTCGATCCAACCGGGGTCGTCGAACAGGGTGAGCCACGGCCCCATGGAACCGGAACGTTCCCAATTCTTGCCCTGCGTGACGTTGAATTTGGCGTGGCGCGTCCAATCGCGGATCGTGCCCTCGTTGCAAAGGGTCAGGGCGGCCACATGGCCGAGGGCGTCCAATTCGGCGATCCTCCTGCCCGCGCTTCCGATCACCACGGCGACCTCGCCCTCGTAGTCGAGCTCCCGGCTTTCCGGCGGGCGGATCAGGGGCCGGCCGTGGCCGGTGAAGCTGTCGGGGAACCGCGGAAAGAGGGAGGGATTCGGCGGGGCGTCCGTTCCGTCCCGGTACTCGGCGTTTCGGTCGGGAAAATTGACTCCGACGCAGATGATCTTTCCGGGGTCGGGGATCGGCGGGAGGAACACGACCGAGTCGGGGTCGTGCGTCGTGGAGCGGTTTTCGACCTCCGCGAGCGCCTCCCCCTCGGCTCCGGCCTCGACGACGCTTCGGAGCGTGGGCCATTGGGGGAGGTCCGGCGAGAGGGCGACGAGTCCCGCGTCCACGACGGCTCCCCAGTGGGTTATTCCATCGGCTTCCCAGGTGGCGAGGCGGCGGTTCATTCGGAATACTCCGTTGGACGCGGCGGAAAGCGCGGCGCCGGGGTCAAGGGGCCACGATCGGTTGGGCCTTCAGAACCGCTTCCCGCGTCGGGGTTCCCTCGAATGCCGATCCCTCCTCGAACCAACTGCGCGGAGCCGGAGCGCCCCAAAGGGTCTGGCGCTGGGGATCCTTGAGATCCCAGCGGATGGGTTCGAGGTCGGGGTCCACGGTCTGATAGTCGGACGTGTAGATTTCGATCCGGTGACCGTCGGGATCGCGGACATAGAGGAAAAAAGCGTTCGAAATCCCGTGCCGCCCCGGCCCCCTTTCGATGTGGTCCACCCAGCCCGTGGTGGACATCAGGTCGAGGTAGTCGATGATCGCCATCGGATGGGGGGCCCAGAACGCGGTGTGATGCAGGCGCGGGCCGATTCCGTTGGTGAAGGCGATGTCGTGGACGCCGCCCTTGCGGTGCATCCACGCCGCCCAACAGCGCCCGGTTTCCGAATCCTCGGTGTATTCCGTCGTGCGGAATCCCATTTCCGTGTAGAACGCCACGCTCTCGTCGACGTGGCTGGCGAAGAGATTGAAGTGATCGATGCGCAGGGGTTTTACGCCCCGGTAGAGTTCGTAACGCTGGTGGATCGGCGGCAGGCGGTCCATCCCCGCGTGGAATTCCAACGGCACTCCCCAGGGATCACGGGTGCGGAAGGCGCGCCGGACGAAGGGCTGGTCGACCCAGTCCACCGGCAGGCCTTTGGCGGCGAACCAGTCGGCGGCCTTGTCCAAATCGGGATCTTCGTACAGTTTGAAGCTGAGCGCGCCGACCGAGGGTTCCGCTTCCTCGACGAACCGGACCGAGTGGTGTCCCCTTTCCTCGAGGGCGCGCAGGGTCAAAACCCCGTCGCCTTCGTGCGTCGGCTGAAGTCCAAGGGTGTCGACGTAGAATTCCCGGGTTCTCGCGAGGTCGGTCACGCGGTATTCGACGTGGCTGAGGCGCAAGATGTTGAACGGCGGATGGAGAACCGGAGCGGGAACGGGCATCATCCGGCTCCCAATTTAGGGATCGGGTGGTCGCCGAGGGCGAATCCGACGTGTTTCTGTTCCATGTAGAATTCGAATGACCAGTCTCCGCCGTCGCGCCCGATGCCGGAGTTCTTCACTCCCCCGAACGGGGTCGGGAGATGGCGCGCGTTTTCGGAATTCACCCAAATCATCCCGGCCTCCAATCCATCGGTGAATCGGAGGGCGCGGGCGAGGTCGTTGGTCCAGACATAGGCGGCCAATCCGTATTGGGTGTCGTTGGCGATCCGCAGCGCCTCCTCCTCGGTGGAGAAGGGAATCGAGACGAGCACGGGGCCGAATATCTCCTCCCGTGCCACGCGCATGTCGTTGGTGGCGCCGGTCACGAGGGTCGGCGCGACGTGGTGCCCGCCGCCTTCCGGCGCGGAACCCCCGACGGCGATCCGGGCTCCCTCGGCCCGGGCGATATCGAAGTATCCCGTCACCTTTTCGAAGTGTCCGCGGGAGATGAGCGGTCCGACCTCGGTGGCGGGGTCGAGCGGGTGGCCGACCTTGATCCGCGCGACGCGGTCGGCGAGTTTCGCCTCGAATTCGGCGCGCGCCGTTTCCTGGATCAGGAGGCGGGACGAGGAGGTGCAGCGCTCGCCGTTCAGCGAGTAGATCATGAACACGACGGCGTCGAGGGCGCGGTCGAGGTCGGCGTCGTCGAACACCACGACGGGATTTTTTCCGCCGAGTTCGAGATGGCACCGCTTCAGCGTGTCGGCGCCCTGTTTGACGATGAGCTTGCCCGTCGCGCTTTCGCCGACGAAGGCGACGGCCTTGATCAGGGGATGTTCGCAGACCGCCTTTCCGGCGTCCTCGCCCCAGCCGTTCACGGTGTTCAGGACTCCGGGAGGCAGCCCCGCCCCCTCCAGGATCTCCACGAGGATGCGGGCGGTTACGGGCGAGAGTTCGGCGGGCTTGTGAACGACGGCGCAACCCGCGGCGAGGGCGGGGGCGATTTTCCAAGTGGACAGCATGAAGGGCGTGTTCCACGGGGTGATCACGCCCACCGGGCCGATCGGCACCCGGGTGGTGATGTTCATCAGGGTGGGCGACTTGAG
>JANQKA010000621.1 GCA_028281405.1 Hasllibacter sp.
GGCGCGCAGCGCGGCGCCCGACGCGGCCCAGGCGGGGCGCACCGAGGCTCCGGTGGCGAGGCCGGAGGCGGCGGAGACGGCCGCGGCGGCTCCCAGGCCGCCGAGCACGTCGCGGCGGTGGATTTTGCCGGCCTTGAGGATGGCGTCGTGGATTTCGCGTCTCATGGTTACTCCTTCCGTTGAAGCGCGCGGCCGGGAGGCGACCTCGGAGCCGCGCCACGGCCATCGGCGTCGCGGTACATGCGCCGACGCCGGATGTGACCCCCTCCGCGCCCGCCCTGTCAAGCATCCCCGGGTCCGTTGGCGGGACGCGGACGGAAGCGGCAGTTCGATTGGAGGGACGCGGATCTGCCGGGCACCGGTTTGGCGGGACGCGGGCGGGAGGGAATGCATGGCCGGCGGGTCGAAGGCCGGCGGAGCTGTCCCGTCGACGGTCCCGGTCGGACGGATTGGTTTGGCCGGCGACCGTGGAACGGCCGAGCGACCGAATTGACTGTCCGCGAGCGGAAGGAGCGACTCGGCAGGCTAACCGATGTCCGGAGAAGCGGTTTCGTCGGGGGACGCGGACTGGCGAAGCGGATTGGTGAAGCGGATTGGCTGACGATCGTGGATTCGTTCCCCGGCGTGGTCACCGGAGCGGGGCGGGATGATTCGGAATCCGCACTGCACACCCCGCGTCGAGAACCGAAGAGGGCGAGCCAAGACCTCGCCAAACGCATCGTCGGCAGCCGCCAACTGGCGAAGCGGATTGGCTGACGATCATGGATTCGTTCCCTGGCGTGGTCACCGGAACGGGACGGGGCGATTCCGAATCCGCATGGCGCTCCACGCGTCGAGATGCGAAGCCGTGTCGCGGAGGTGAGAACACGCGGGCGAATCGCACCGCTCGACCCATTGACCTTCGCGGGCGAATTCGTGCGCATCCCGTTTGCATGAAGCATACCGATTCCGAATCAGCGGCGTGACCGAAGTCCCCGCGCGACAAGGTCGGCGGACAAACAAGACCCGCGCCACCGCGCCGGATTAATCCGTTTCCGGGGAAATCATCGCTCGAACAACTCTACGGCGACGAACGAATCGAAGCGGCCGCGCACCCCGGCAAAAGCCGGGATCATCATATCGGAGAATCTTGGCGGGGCGGATGTTCCGGCTCCCCGTCAAACCGCGTCTCCCCGTGAATCCGGGAGCGCGGATTCGCCGGATTTCAGGGCACTCCCGATGGCGAGTTAAAAATCCGCCCGGAGCCGCGGCCAATCCCGCCGACGGTCGTCGTTCGGCGGAACCGATTCATGCCGGCCGGAAACCGCAAAGGGCGAAACGCCTCCTTCACGCGGCAAGTCCGTGAAACGACGGCCCCAAACGGCCGTCAATTATCGAGCGCATGAAGAATTCAGACAAAGCTGAAATCATCGGCCGTCAACGGCGTGTTCACACCCAAAAGGGTTATTGAGAAACCATCGACGCCATCCAGAGTGATTATCCGGTCGCCGCCTTCCTGGGTTTGAATTGGAGTTGGACGGCCCTCGAACCGTACTTCCGAAAACACAAGTTCATCCTCTCCCACGACAAAATCGTTGATAACGTCGTGTTCCGGGAAGTCCCCAACGAAATCCCCAGCCGAAACCGGAAGATAGTGAAAGGAATCCGCACCATTTCCGCCCACGAAAATGTCTCCATACTTGCTGCCTTCAATATCATCATCTTCTGATGTGCCGATAATCTTCGTTGGCCGCTTGAACGGTGTGTCGTCGCTGGTATCGCTTCTCAGGAGTTCGTCATGGAAATTAAATTCCAGGAAATTGGCGGTGGACAGACTCAGGCTAACCCTCGATTCTTCCGTGACATTGCTTGTCCGGCCGCCGATTGTGAATGATGTTTCGTCATATTCAAAATCAACCCTTCCAGCTTCGGATCCAAATCCTCCCCGGCTAAAATCGGCGAAACGGTGATCGAAGTCGCCGCTTCCGTCATCTCCGAAGTAAATGTCTGAAATGCCGAATGAAACATCATGATTTGAAGGAAGGCCAACATCGACTTCGTGGAAAAAGAGTTTAGGAGAGTCGATTGTCTGGGAAAAACGTTGAATTACCTCGTCTCCGCCCAACCCCACCTCCCTGGCGCTCACGGTTATATCATATTTGAAGGCGGAAATCGAGGAGTCATCCAATGAAATCTGCTGGTTCTCGAAAAGTTGCAAACCCTCAAGAAAATCATATTTTTGTTCGGAAATATCGATGGACCGCGACAATGCCATCCTATCTCCATCGAAATCAATTCCATTGAAATCCTCGATGGACCCCCTTTCTATGATGCGAACATGCATGCTCCGGGACATACGATTTACCGTCTCTGTTTGCAAGATGAAATTCGCGTATCTGGTGACGAATATGTCATATTCGATATTCAGGTCACCCGGGCTGCTGAAATTTCCGGAGATATCGATTGTTTGGCCGACAAAATGGCCATCGCTTATTTCGGTCGACACGATTGGTTCGCTCTTGATGAATTCGACCACCCTTGAATCGCTGTGCACTCCGGAACGGGCGGTCAACGTCGCAGTGAAGTCTTCGGAGGCCGTTGGCGTTCCGGACAATATCCCTGTCTCCCCGTCGAAGGTCAGCCCGGGATTGTCCATGCTGTATTCGACTTCGAATGCGAGACCCGGAAGATCGGAAAGCAGGGTTTCGCGGTCTTCCGCGAGCAGTGGGATTTCCGGAATATCGTCGTTGGTTCGGAATAGAATCTCGTCGGCCCTTTGCTCGTTCCCGAGATCGAGAAGGTCTTCGAGGAGGCCGGGTGCCCGCTCATTCCGCTGGAATACCGTCACTTCGTATTCATGGGACACGTCATCATAGTCTCCCGCGTCATCGGACGCCGTCACCGTCAGCGTGGCCGTT
>JANQKA010000639.1 GCA_028281405.1 Hasllibacter sp.
ATCGCGGTCGATCTGGCGGCGGACGGCGTGATCGGGCGCAACGAGGCTTTGATGCGGTTGGAACCGGGCACCCTCAGCGAGCTCCTGCATCCGCAGGTGGCCGAGGGCGCGGAACGCGATTTGATCGTTTCCGGAGTCGCGGCCAGCCCCGGCGCGGCCACTGGGAAGGTCGCGCTGACGGCGACCGCGGCGCAGGCGATGGCCGCCCAGGGCGAGGCGGCGATCCTCGTCCGGCAGGAAACCTCGCCCGAGGACATCCGGGGCATGCACGCCTCCGTCGGGGTGTTGACCGAGCGTGGCGGCGTCACGAGCCACGCGGCGATGATCGCGCGGGGACTCGGCCTTCCGTGCGTTGTGGGCGCGAACGGTTTGCGGATCGACGTCAAGAACAGGACCGTCACGGCGGGCGGGAGGACGTTCTCCGAGGGCGGGACGCTCACCGTGGACGGATCGCGGGGAGAAGTCCTGGCGGGCGCCCCGGAGATGACGCCGGCGGTTCCGGACGAGCATCTGCGCACCTTCATGGACTGGGCGGTCGAGGTCTCGGACATCGCGGTGCGTGCCAACGCCGACACGCCCCAGGACGCGCAGACCGCGCGTCGCTTCAGGGCCGGAGGGATCGGACTCTGCCGGACGGAGCACATGTTTTTCGAGGACGAGCGCCTGACGGCGATGCGGGAGATGATCTTCGCCGAAAAACCCGAAGACCGGCGCGCGGCGCTCGAACGGCTTCTGCCGATGCAGCGCGACGACTTCTCGGAATTGTTCCGGATCATGGAGGGTCTGCCGGTCTGCATACGGCTGTTCGATCCGCCGCTGCACGAATTCCTGCCGAAGAGCCGGGAAGGAGTGCGGCAGCTGGCCGAAGCGATGGACCTTCCGGTGAGCCGGGTGGCGGAGCGGGTGGACGACCTGTCGGAATTCAATCCGATGCTGGGCATGCGCGGCGTGAGGTTGGGAATCACCGTGCCGGAGATCTACGACACCCAGGCGCGGGCGATATTCGAGGCGGCGAGCGCGGTCGGAGGCGACGGCCCGCCTGTGGCGCCGGAAATCATGATTCCGCTGGTTTCGGCCAAGAGGGAGGTGGAGATGGTCAAGCGGCGCATCGACGCGGTCGCCTCCGCCGTGCGTTCGGAGACAGGGGCGGATTTCGATTATTCGGTGGGAGTGATGGTCGAGACGCCGCGCGCGGCGCTGCGCGCCGCCGAGATCGCGCAGCACGCGGACTTCTTCAGCTTCGGCACGAACGACCTGACCCAGATGACATACGGCCTGAGCCGCGACGACGCGGGCCGCTTCATGGGGGCCTATGTCGGAGCGGGGGTGTTTCACGAGGATCCGTTTCATTCGCTCGATCTCGACGGCGTCGGGGAGTTGCTGAAAACCGCCGCGGCCAGGGGAAGGAAGGTTTCTCCGAACCTGACGCTGTCGATCTGCGGGGAGCACGGCGGGGACGCGGATTCAATCGCCTTCTGCCGCGCGAATGGATTCGACTATGTCTCCTGTTCCCCCTTCCGGGTTCCCGCGGCGCGTTTGGCGGCGGCGCAGGTGACGATTCTCGACCAGAAGAAGGAGGAGGAGAGGCCGATCGCGCTCGCGAAATGGCTGCGGAGTTGGGTCAAGCGGAACAGGTGACGGCGCCGCGCGGACGCCGGCGGAATCCGTCCGTTCCCCGAGCGTCGGATGGCCGCGGAGTCGCGGTCGCCGGGACGCCACCATTCCAAAGCCAGGGGCGGTTCATGGGTGAACTTCCGGGCCGGATTGATTCGCGATTCGCGGGCGATCGCGGGCGGATGTTGATAATTCGGTGGTTCGCGCCCAGGTCAGGGACGCGGGTGCCCCGGCGGGTTCGACTCGGAAGGAAATACCATGAGAGGGATCGTCGGAAACGTCCTCTATGACACGGAGGCGGCAACCTTGGTTGCCGAAGGCATCAAGAACACCGACCAATGCGTGCCTCCGGGAAACATTTACCGAACACCCAATGGACGGTATTTCGTCCTTGATGATAAGGAGCACATTTTCC
>JANQKA010000646.1 GCA_028281405.1 Hasllibacter sp.
AGGATGCTCGGATTCGCCAACTAACCCAACCCGAAAAGGAGAAACGACATGAAGATCTTCCCCATGGCCCTCGCGCTCGCCGCCGCGATGGCGGCCGGCGCCGCCTCCGCCGAAAGCGTCATCCGCTTCGGTCACGACAACAAGACCGACCCGTTCGAGAACCCGGCCCACGCCTGCACTGCGGTGTTCTCGAACCTCGTCACCGCCGGAACCAACGGTTCCGTGACGGTCGAGGTGTTCGGCTCGAACCAGCTCGGCTCGGCGTCCGAACACGTCCAGCAGGTGCGCGACGGGATTCTCCAGGCGACGCTGACGTCGACCGGGGCGCTCGCCAGCTACTACCCGCGCATCGACGTCCTCAACCTCCCCTTCGCCTTCTCCGGCAACGCGGCGACCTACGCCGTGTTCGACGGAGCGTTCGGAGAGGCCTTGGCCAAGGACATCGAGGCCGAACTCGGCGATGTCGTGGTGCTCGGCTTCCCCGACACCGGCGGCTTCTTCGCGGTCACCAACTCGCGGCGCCCGATCGCCGACCTCGACGACTTCAGGGGCATCCGCATCCGCACCATGACCCTGCCTTCGCACCAGAAGATCGTGCAGGCGTTGGGGGCCGAGGCCTACCCGCTGTCGTGGGGCGAGGTTTACTCGGGGCTTCAGACCGGAGTGATCGACGGCCAGATGAATCCTGTGCCGATCATTTCGTTCGCGAATTTCGCCGAGGTCCAGGACTACCTGACGCTGACCAACCACCTGTTCTCTCCCTACACGTTCATGATGAACCGGGCGTTCTACGAGGGCTTGAGCGGGGACGAGCGGGCGGTGATCCACACCGCGGCGGAGAACTGCGTCACCGCGAGCCGCGGCCTTTCGCGGATCATCGAGGCTTCCGACCGCGGGTTGGCGGGCCTCATGGACTCGATCAACGTGACCGCCTTGACGGACGCGCAACGGACGGCGATGGCCGAGGCAACACAGCCCGCGTTCGAAACGCACGTGGCCGATAACCTCGACGCCAAGGCGGGCCAGCTGCTCGGGCTGTTCCGTCGGGAGGTCGCGAAGGCGAACGCCTCGACCTATCTCGACTGAGAACGGAGGTTCGCCGGTTTGACCGAATCCGTTCAGGAGGCCGCGCCGCCCGCCACGCGGGTCGTCGGCGTCCGCGAACCACGCGCCATCCGGGGGAACGTTCACCCCGTTGACAGAGGCGCCCGATCCGCGGGCCGGCACAGGCCCGCGGTCCCGCCGGAGATCGCGGCGTCCGCCACGCGGACCGTCGGCGGCCTCGAACCACGCGCCATCCGGGGGAACGTTCTCCCCGTTGACGGAGGCGCCCTCTCCGCGGGCCGGTACAGGCCCGCGGTTCCGCCGGAGGCCGTGGAATCCGCCACGCGGACCGTCGGCGGCCCCGAACCACGCGCCGTCCGGGGGAGTGTCCTCCCCGTGGACGGAGGCTCCCGAACCGCGGGCCGGAACAGGCCCGCGGTTCCGCCGGAGGCCGTGGAATCCGCCACGCGGATCGTC
>JANQKA010000648.1 GCA_028281405.1 Hasllibacter sp.
TACGCCGGGTGGAATTCCACCCGGTCGACGCGCCCACCGGTGCGGTCGTAGCGGTGCAGTTCGGGCGGATGGCGGTTGGCGAGCCGCCCGGCCTCCCGCGTTCTCGCCGCGCCGAAAGCCGCGCCCGCCGAAGCGAGCTCCGCTTCGGGAGCCCCGAACGCCATGGCGTGACGGCGCAGAGCGGCGTCGCTCAGCCAAAGATCGATCCCGGTTCTTGGTTCGGGTTGGTTCCCGGTCCCGTGTTCCATGGCGTCGAGTTTAGCGGCTTGCGAAGCGAAGCGGAACACGACTCGAAAAAAGTGTTCACAATGCCGAAAATCCGTGTCATCATCGAACCGCGGGTCCGTTCAAGAGACCCGGTTTCATGAGGCGGAGCAATGACGGAGCAACGGAGCCGACCGCGGGTTGGCGGCACAATCTTCCTGATCGCGTCCATCGGGCTGAGCTTGTACTTCATGTTCGGCGCGGTGCAGGGCCCCTATGGCCTGTTTCAGCGCATCCAAATAGACGCCGAAGCGCGCGCGTTGCGCCTCGAAAAGGAGAATCTGACGGCGGAACTCGCGGAAACCCAAAACAGAACCCGCAGGATGTCCGACGGCTATCTCGACCTGGACCTTCTCGACGAGCAGGCGCGCCGCGTCCTGGGAATGGCCCGCACCGACGAAATCGTCGTTCCCTGAACGTGCATTCCGTGCCCCGGGCTGGCTGAGTTCCGCCCGCGGCCCTTGGCGGGGAAGGCCAAACCGACGGCGCCCCCGGACCCGCCGGGCGGAAACCACGCCAACGCCGGCCCCCCGTGGGCGGAGCCGCCGGACGCGTCCGTACCGGCGCGGCGGGACGATTCGGGATTGCCGCGCGGAGAGCGGAACGCCACTCCCCGATTCAGGGCCGGGATCCTCCCGAAGCTGCGTGGACCCGGGCGCGCAACCAATTTCCCGCGGCCCGGACGGGTGCCGTCGGTGGATTCGGGAATCGCTGGTTCGCGTCCCTTCTCGACCACTTCCGAATCACCCCGGAAGCGTAAGCGGCCGAAGCGACTTCCCTTCAAGGAATTGCATGCGGAAGCGACGGGAGGAGGATTCTCAGCCTTTCCGGGTTCGCGCCTGGGCCATTGCCCCACGTAATGCGACCCGGGGACTTCCCCGGCCCGATTAGATATCCAATGGCATCGTTTTCGACCCGCGTCAACCCCACCGGCCGCATCCCGGAGCCATCCCTGGCGATCTCCTCCCTTTACGCCACGTCACGTTCCTTATAGAATCGTCCCACGCCCAACGATCATCCGGGGGATCCGCCGATGGCAGCAAGAAAGAAGGCTTCGAAGCCGAGTGTCTCGAAGGACGAACTGCTCCGATACTACCGCGACATGCTTTTGATTCGCCGCTTCGAGGAAAAGGCGGGCCAACTCTACGGCATGGGGCTGATCGGCGGCTTCTGCCATCTCTACATCGGACAGGAGGCGGTCGTCGTGGGCTTGGAGGCCGCGGCGGACGAGGGAGACAAGCGCGTGACCTCCTACCGCGACCACGGCCACATGCTTGCCTGCGGCATGGACCCCAAGGGCGTCATGGCCGAACTGACCGGGCGCGAGGGAGGCTATTCGAAGGGCAAGGGCGGTTCGATGCACATGTTCAGCCGCGAAAAGCACTTCTACGGCGGCCACGGCATCGTCGGAGCGCAGGTGCCAATCGGCGCGGGCCTGGCGTTCGCCGACAAATACATGGGCAACGACCGCGTGACCTTCACCTATTTCGGGGACGGGGCGGCGAACCAGGGCCAAGTCTACGAAACCTACAACATGGCCGAACTCTGGAGCCTGCCGGTGATCTTCGTGATCGAGAACAACCAGTACGCCATGGGCACCTCGACCAAACGGTCCACCAAGTCCCCGTCCTACTGGGGACGCGGAGGCGCCTACGGCATCCCGGGGCAGGAGGTGGACGGCATGGACGTTCTGGCGGTGAAGGCCGCCGGAGAGAAAGCCGTCGCCCATTGCCGCGCGGGCAAAGGCCCCTACATCCTCGAAGTCATGACTTACCGCTACCGCGGCCACTCCATGTCCGACCCGGCCAAATACCGCACGCGCGACGAGGTCCAGAAGATGCGCGAGCAGCGCGACGCGATCGACCACGTCCGTCAATTGCTGCTCGAAGGCGGCCACGCCGACGAGGACGAAGTCAAGGCGATCGACAAGGAAATCAAGGACATCGTCAACGAAAGCGCGGAATTCGCAAAGGAGAGTCCGGAACCCGGGGCGGAAGAGCTCTGGACCGACATCTACGCCGGGGAACCGCAAGGGGAGGCCGCCTGATGGCAACCGAAATACTCATGCCGGCCCTCTCTCCCACGATGGAGGAGGGCACGCTGGCCAAGTGGCTGGTGAAGGAGGGCGACAGGGTCTCCGCCGGCGACGTGATCGCCGAGATCGAGACCGACAAGGCGATGATGGAATTCGAGGCCGTGGACGAAGGCGTCGTCGGCCGCCTCCTCGTGACGGAAGGCGCGGAGGGCGTCAAAGTCAACACGCCGATCGCCGTGCTTTTGGAGGAGGGCGAGGACGCTTCCGGAGGAGGGGCGCCGGCCACACGGCCGGCCGGCGGGCAGCCGGTCCCCTCCGCCGCGACACCCGCCGCGGGCCATCGGGAACCCGCCCGGGCCGCTCCTCCGAGGGAGACGGATATTCCGGTCGGCACGGAAATGAAGAGCGCCACGGTCCGGGAGGCCCTGCGGGACGCGATGGCCGAGGAGATGCGCCGCGACGAACTCGTGTATCTGATGGGCGAGGAGGTCGCGGAGTATCAGGGGGCCTACAAAATTTCCCAGGGGCTGCTCGACGAGTTCGGATCGAAGCGCGTCATCGACACGCCGATCACCGAGCACGGGTTCGCGGGAATCGGCGTCGGCGCCGCGTTCGGAGGCCTCCGCCCGATCGTGGAATTCATGACGTTCAATTTCGCCATGCAGGCCATCGACCAAATCATCAATTCCGCC
>JANQKA010000651.1 GCA_028281405.1 Hasllibacter sp.
TTCCCCCTTGTCGTCTGGCAAACGGGTTCCGGCACCCAGTCCAACATGAACGCGAACGAAGTCATCGCCAACCGGGCCATCGAGATGCTGGGCGGCGAAATCGGATCCAAATCCCCGGTCCACCCCAACGACCACGTCAACATGAGCCAGTCCTCGAACGACACCTTTCCGACGGCCATGCACGTTGCCACGGCGACCTCCGTTCGCGACACGCTCATCCCCGGGTTGGGCAAACTTCACGGCGCTCTCGCGGGAAAGGCCGCCAAATGGGAGCACATCATCAAGATCGGCCGCACCCACACGATGGACGCCACCCCCCTGACGCTCGCGCAGGAATTCTCGGGGTATGCCCATCAGGTCGCTTCGGGCATCGCCCGCGTCGAGTCCGCGCTTCCCCGGATCCACGAGTTGGCGCAGGGAGGCACGGCCGTCGGCACCGGTCTCAACTCCCCCAAAGGCTGGGGCGGAACCGTCGCGGCGAACATGGCCGAAATCACCGGACTGCCCTTCGTCACCGCTCCCAACAAATTCGAGGCCCTGGCGGCCCATGACGCCATGGTCGAAATGTCCGGCGCGCTAAAGACAGTCGCCGCGTCGCTGTTCAAAATCGCCAACGACATCCGCCTGCTCGGGTCCGGCCCCCGCTGCGGCCTCGGCGAACTCATGCTGCCGGAGAACGAGCCCGGGTCGTCGATCATGCCCGGCAAGGTCAATCCAACTCAGTGCGAGGCGTTGACGCAGGTCTGCGCGCATGTTCTCGGAAACGACGCCGCCGTCGGATTCGCGGGCACCCAGGGCCACTTCGAACTCAACGTCTACAAACCCATGATGGCATACAACGTCCTGCAGTCCATACAGCTTCTGGGTGACGCGGCGGCGGCCTTCACCGACAATTGCGTGGCCGGAATCGAACCGGACGAGCGTCGGATCGAACAATTGATGCGCGAAAGCCTGATGCTGGTCACAGCCCTGGCGCCCACCATCGGATACGACAACGCCACCACCGTCGCCAAAACCGCGCACAAGAATGGAACGACTCTGCGCGAGGAGGCCATCAATCTGGGCTTCGTGGACGGGGCCACGTTCGACGAGGTCGTCCGCCCGGAACACATGATCGGACCCAAGTAGCCACCACCGGGTCAAACACCCACGCGCCACCGGGCCGGTGCGCGCACCACCCCGAGAGCCATGTCCGGAACAACAGCACTTCGCGTGGCGCGCAAACCCGGAACGAGTTGCGGCACCCGGCGCACCGCCGGGGACATCACCACCCGGCGGCGCTCGACACGGGTCGGGACTAATTCCGCGGTGAGGCGGACAATCAAAATCCGGGCCGGATTCAACGCCCGCTGACGAGACTTGGAATGACCGAAAGGCCACGAAAACGCTCGCTCACGCTGAAGGGACACAGAACCTCCGTGTCTCTGGAGGACGATTTCTGGCGGGCGTTCACGGAGATCGCCAAGGAGGACGGCCGCGGCATCAACGAGTTGGCTGCCGAAATCGACGCGGCCCGCAGTCTCGAGGTCGGTCTCGCCACCGCGATGCGGTTGTTCGTCCTCAGGCGGTTGCGTTCGCGTTCCGGCGAGAACGCTCCGATGGACCGAGACCAGTGAAGAGGCAATCGGCGCCGGACGCTAAAGACAACAAAACCCGGGAGAATCAAAAACTCGCGGGCATGGCATCAGCCTTCTGGCATTACAGAACAACGCGGCTCAATTCCGACCCAACTATTCATTGAATTTCCTTCGACAAAGATCAGATCCAAAAGCGGTTGCACGAAGAATATGCAATAAAATCGGGCATCCAATCACAAGCCTACCGAAGGTTACCCCACAACATTGCTCAGCCAAATGAAACCACCACCAGTGAAATTTCCTCAAATGTCGGTTCAAATCATCGAGAACCACACAAGATCATCTAACTGATTGAACGCGGCCGAAACGCCCACCGACGACTCGACCATCTCCGCGGATGCAATCATCGTGCACTCTTCAAATTCGTGGGCCGCCTCAGAAAAATCACCACAAGGACTCTCCCCATCATCCATCACAAGAAAAACGGCGACTCCGGAACGAGCGGTATTGTGGTCCGTCCAAAGATCATGCGCGTCGGGCCACCCGCCCTCATCTTCGGAAACGTCGAAATCAACACGGGTCGCGGAGATTTCCTCCTTAGCGACCGGGCGCCGAGCGGGGGATTGTGGCCCGTTCGACGCGGTTCCAACCGTGACGGTGATCTCCTCCACGGCTGATTTACCTTCCGTGTCGGTGGCCGTGATCACCATAGTGTAAACGCCCGACTGGCTTGGCGTACCCGTTATGGTATTACTTGCCTCATGGAATTCCAGACCTGGAATTCCATTTATTGAATTACCATGCTCATCTTCGAATGTCACGGCATATGATAATTGGTCGTTATCTGGGTCTCCAAACCCATCGGTAATGTCGATAGGACCGGATAAGGTCACGCCTTCAACCAAACCCTCAACCTCACCCCGGCCGGAATATTCTGGAGCCCCCTCGATCTTGATGATGAATCCATGTTCAGTGAAACCTCCTCTACCGTCTCTGGCTTTGATGATAACCGTCAAATTACTGGATCCCTCCACAACACCCGAAAGCAAATTGGTGTCCGGGTCAAATTCCAATCCCCATTCCATCAGAGCGCTTTCCGATTCGGACTGATCAACACCCATCGGTCTGACATCGAATTCCAATGAATCACCGTCACGATCACTAAAGCCGCTGGAGACGTCAATGGGGTCTATCCGACTGTCGACTTCCACCACCTTTGCTCCCACGGCTTGACTTTCGTCCAATTGCGGTGCCCAATTGACGGTTAAGATGAATTCATCTTCGACGAACAAGTCATCATCATTGGCGTCGGAGGCGCGAACAACAACGGTTTTTCCAGAAAACCACTCAACCCCAATTCGACTCGCCGTAATCAGACCGCTGGTATCGTCTATTCGCAATCCTTGACCACGCCCCGGAATATCAACACCATCCACTTTGGCACTGTAGGTTATACGTTCGAATTCCGGATGATTCCCGCTGTTTGGATCTTCGAACGCGGACATAGTCTCAATTCCCCGAATCTGAACATCAGGATTGGAGGGAACAACAAGAATCGAATCTTGTAAAGGATCTCCGGAAAAGACGGGAGCTTGATTCACCACTAGGTCCGACACTTCAACAGTAACATCGCTGAATCGGATTTTTTCGATTCCGTGCAGTACATCCCGATGTGGCTTGGACGGGATATAATTATCCACGACCACCACCCTGAAAATTTCCTCTCCGTTCTCGAAATACGACTGAGCTTCGACGGTGTATGTGGTTCTATTATGAAAGTAACCCGCTGTGTCAAGGTCGCCCGACGTGCCGTTGTCGCCCACCTCATGTCCGTAAATCAAATCATCGCCGGGACCTCCATCAATATAGTCATTTCCCGGGCCTCCCACAAAAATTTCATCGAACCTTCGCACATCTGTGCCTCCTTTTGCGCTATTCCAATGCCCAACAATCCTGTCATCCCCAGCTTGGCCATCAACGATCCTATCTCGTAGCGGAATGTCGTGCGCGCCCACCAAAAGGTCGTCTCCATCAGTGCCATTAGGGGTTACCAAAAGAGATTTATCCGCGAACCGCACTTGATCAAATCCATCCAAGTAATGATTGCTCTCAGGCAAACCTAGCCCCCTTTGCCCCGCGACCCAGAGTTTTGAGAACAAAAAACCACTGCTTCCATCGCCGCCTCCCTCTGAACCCCAATCCACTCGGATAAAATAATCCTCCTGATTTCCATTGAATACAATCGTATCGAATCCCAGGTCGGCTTTAGCATTTTCACTAAATCCAGTTAAGGATCCGCCTCCGTCTCTCGTTAGGAATGTATCGTTGCCATCCTTTCCATAATTCGATCCGATAATCACTAGATCGTTGCCAGGCGTGGCTGAATGCCCACTGTGTCTGTCAACCTGGATTTTGAACGACTTCCTGACGGTTTCTTGTCCGCTCCCTCTAGCAGTAACTTCGATTACAATCGCTTGCCCGGTTATATCAACGTTGAACTCGCCGGAAATCACGCCATCTTGTGTTATTCCAAGTCCCACCTCATCCAATCCATCCCCGACCAAATCTCGCCCACCCCTCATCTGTCCATCCGAAATCCGCGCCTCGAAAGTCAGATCACCCTGCAATTCGTGATCGACGAACGCCCCGCTAATGTCAATCATGCCCACGTTCGTTCCGTTCCTGAGGACCAAATTCAGCAGGTGCTCTTCCCCCCTGATGGTGAAATCGTGCGTGACGGATCTGTCTCCCCCGGCCGCGTCGGTGGCGGTGACGGCGACAACCACATCATCCGAACCCAAGAGTCTGCCCGAAATTAATTTGGTCGACGGATCCCAAGTCAATCCCCTGCCCGCGATGCCGCCAACGGAATAACTCAGCGTGTCGCCATCGGGATCGCCGAAGCCCGCCGTCACGTCGATGGGGGTAATCAACTCGCCAATCGTCTCGACGACGCTCGCGGTGGCCATCGCCGGATTCACCTCGGGCCTGCCGTTGGCCGTGATCTCGATCGTGGTCTCCGCCGTTTCATTCCGATCATCTGTCGCGACAACCTTGATCATGTGCGTGCCCGCGGTTCCGACCGCCCCCGAAATGGTGCTTCCGTCAAACTCCAAACCCGTCCCGGCCGTCAATTCCAGATCCTGGCCTCCCCTGACCACGCTCACGGAATAGCTCAGCGTGTCATCTCCATCCGCGTCGGCGAATCCTAACGTGGTCACGTCGATTGGTGCGATCGCTTCTCCGAGCGCCACGCTTCTGTCGTCCGGTGGGGTCGCTGGAGCCGTGGGCCTGTCGTTCGCCTCGATGTTGAAGAAGTGCCTCACGGCCACGTTCGATCCAGTCTCGTCGACCGCGGTCACGATCACGGTCACGTCTTCCGAGCCAACGAGCGTACCCTCGAGCATCGACCCGTTGAGCCGTAATCCCCTCGCCTCGAGATCGTTCGTCCGAATGGTCAGCGAGTCGTCATCGGGGTCGGCGAATCCCAAGGATACATCGATGGGGTCGAACGTTCCACCGACCGTCCTCACAACGTCTTGGACGGCCATCGAATCATCAAGCACGGGCGCGTGGTTCACCTCGATGCTCAGCATGTGCGTGGCGGGGCGGTTGCTCCCTTCCCCTTCCCCGTCGGCGGCGGTGACGGTGACCTCCACGGAGTCCAAACCGATGAACCTTCCTTCGATCATGTCCGACTCCGGATTGAAAGCTAGCCCGCTGCCGTCCAATCCATCGAATCGAAAGATCAAATCGTCACCGTCCGGATCACTGAACCAGGAAGACACGTCGATCGGGGAGATCAAATCCCCCACCACCAAATTGATCTCCGTTGGCGGCGTCCCCGTGACCTCGGGCGGGTTGCTCGCCCTGATAGCGAACGACGCCTCGATGGTGGCCCCGTGCCGGTCGGTGGCCGCGACCTTGACATCGTAGGAGACGACGTTCTCAATCATGCCCGATATCACCGCGCCGTCGAACACCAAACCGGTTTCATTCGGTTCCGCCAAATCCGTCTCGGTGCCATCCCCGTTGACCAGTCTCGCGGAATACACCAGTGAGTCTCCCTCGTCCGGATCAGAGAACCCAAGCGCCGTCACATCGATGGATGCGATCGCCACCCCAACCGTCTCGTTCCTGTCGCCAAAGGCCGTCTCGGGAACCATTGGCCCGTTGTTCGCCACGATCGTGAAGGAGTGCGCGACCTGTCGGTTGCTCCCGTCCCTGTCTGTCGCGGTCACGGTGACAATCACATCTCCGGAGCCGATGAGAGTGCCCTCGATCAGGTTGGTATCCGGGTCGAACGACAGGCCCCTTTGGCTCAGGTCGTTGACGGAGTAGGTCAAATCATCGCCATCCGGATCTTCGAA
>JANQKA010000089.1 GCA_028281405.1 Hasllibacter sp.
GAACATCCCGCCGTCCAGTGTGACTTTGCGGCCTCCGAACCCGGTGCGCACATGGGCCCTATCCGTGGCGCCACGCAGGTACAGCAGGTTCAGAAGCCAGACCACGACCGCTGCAGCGATGATCAGCGCTATGGCCCATGATATCCATGTGTTCGACATGTCATTCTCCCTCTGGTTTTGTCCCGAATCGTCACGCAGGCGTGGGCTTGCAGGGTCGACGCCAGCTCGCTCGGCAAGTGCTCCACTTACGGGGCGACGTGGTTCGTTCGGTGGTTTGGCTGTTCCGTAAAGGGATCTGCGAGATTAACGTCGAATTCGACATCGTCGTGTTCAACTCCCGTCCTCCCCTTTCCCTGAATTCAACGTTGGACGCGTTGGCAGGTCGGCACCCTGGCTTCAGTGTCCTCTTCCCGCCCGTCAACAGCCTCCGGAGCGCCGTCAGCGCGGTCAGCGCCGACACACAGGAGACCGAGAGAATCGCAACATAGATCCACGACCGCGGATGACCGGACGGGGTGAACGCAACTTTCCCAGCGACAAGCTCCATGCCTCCCAAGTAAGTCACGGAGCCCAGACGAACATGAACCACTGCCAGCCTGTCCGTGGAGATCGCCGTCTGAGTCGAGGTTCCGGCCCTCTGCGCAAGGGGCGCGGACATCAAGCCATTGAAAAATTTAACACGGATGCAACTTTCGTGGTGCACCGCGAGGACCACCCCCGCCCATATGAGACTTGGCAACACACGCGGCACGATTTCGGCGGTCCAGTCCCCGAAAATTTTCGCCATGGCAACGCTCGGGTCGCCCTTCTTGCCACTGATTTCAAAGACGATATCCCCGACCGACGCCGGCACGGCCATGGCTGGCTCGGAGGCGGTTCCAAGTACGCGGGATAGTCCATTCATTGAATTTGCTCCCGGTTCCCATGCACGGGTTGTTAAGCTCAATCTCATGGAACCACTTTTCTTGACTCCATAAAGCACATTATGATACGGCATAGTTAAGCGCAACTTCACAAGTTGCGAAGCAACCGAGGGGTAGTCGGATATGCGCAAGATTCGGGATCTGAACAAAATCGTATACTTCGAGGCGGTCGCACGCCTAAGCAGGGTGAATACCGCTGCTGACGAGTTGGCGGTCACACCATCGGCGGTCAGCCAGCGAATCCGTTCGCTCGAGGCCGACATGGGAGTGCGATTGTTCCGACGGGTCAAACGTCGTCTGGTGCTGACCGAGGAGGGCGAGCGGTTTTTCTCTGCGGCCACGCGCTCCCTGTCCATCCTGCACAAGGCGCAGCTGGAGTTGTCACGTGGCAGGACAGCGCGAACCTTGGTGATCAGGGTCGCCGCAAGCTTCGGTCAAAGTTGGCTCGCACCTCGTGTCGCCGACTTCGTCGCCAGACATCCGGAGTGGGATATCCACGTAGACGCGACTCCGGAGCTGACGGATTTCGAAGCGGAAAAGGTGGATCTTGAAATACGCTACGATCCTGATCCTCCGCCCGGGTTGCATTCCCGTCTGCTGGTGACTGACCGCGTCTTGCCGATGCGCACGCCGCCGACCAAGGATGTCGAAAATCCCAACTTGGATGAAACCTTCGCCGCGACCCGTCTGATACACACGGTCAAGTCGCGTGTTTCGTGGCGCTGGTGGCTAGATCAGCACGGACTTCCGAACGTGGACTCCAACACCGGGCTGAAATTCGACCGCTCTTCGATGACCCTCCGGGCAGCGGCCGATGGCTTGGGCGTCGCGCTGGAGACTGCGACCCACGCGTTCGACGAGTTGAAGGCGGGCAGCCTCCAGCCGCTGGTTCCGTGGCTCGGAACGGTGGATTTCCCGGCGTACCACTTGGTTTGCCCGGCGCGACATCTAAACCGTCGCGCTGTACGCAGCTTCATAGACTGGATTAGCGAGGCCGCCGCGGCCCACGAGGAAGACCGCGACAAACTCCTGAAGTCGCTCGGTTGCGAGGCCCGAATTCCGTTCACAACAGAATGACAGACCCGGTTTTTGGGGCGCGGGGCGATGTTTCCCGCCAGCGTTCCAAGCATTCGGAGCCACTCCATCGCGTGAGCGAATCATCTCTGCCCGTCACCCGGCGGCGTCCTCCACCGACTCTACGACTCATCATTTCCCTCGCTTCGGAGTCTTGTCCGATGCTCATGTGATGGCTTCGTAGCTGTTTGGTACCGGGTGATCATCCAGTACTCAGAGACCTTGTATTGAACTCCAAACTGCATCCCGGGCGCACACCGTTTTTCAGGGCAATCGAGGTCGCGTGGAATCAGGCGAACCACCAGCGTTCGACGATTCGCGAGCTGTCCAATTGCCAGATGTTGCCGACAACCTCCGGATGCGACAATTTGGTGGAGTGGGCGTCCACGTAATTGGCGTACATCGGGATGACCGTGCCACCATCCTTGGACACGAGCATCCGCATTTCGGCGTAGATTTCGCCACGCTTGGCGCTGTCGAGTTCGACACGTCCCTTCAGCAGTAGCTCCTGAAAGCGGGCGTGCTCCCAGCCGGTGTCGTTCCACGGCGCCCCGCTTTCGTAGGCGGTCGAGAACATCCAGTCCTCGGTGGGACGGCCTCCCCAATAGCAGGCGCACCAAGGCTTCTTGAGCCAGACATTCGACCAGTAGCCGTCGGAGGGCTCGCGCACCACGTTGATTTCGATGCCCGCGGCCTTCGCCGAGGCTTGAAATAGCTGCGCCGCGTCTATCGCGCCCTGGAAAGCCGCGTCCGAAGTCGAAAGATTGATGGACAGCCCATCCAATCCGGCCCGCCTCAGAAGCGATTTTGCGAGTTCGGGATCGTACACGTTCGGTTCCAGGTCCGCGACGAAATACCGGTTCGCCGGCCCAATCGGATTGTCGTTGGAGACCAGGCCGTGCCCCAGAAGAATTTTCTCCACCATTTCCTGGCGGTCGACTGAGTGTTTGAGGGCCTGCCGCACCTTC
>JANQKA010000680.1 GCA_028281405.1 Hasllibacter sp.
CGGCCGCCCGAACGGCGCCTAATGATTTCGTTTACGCCGCCGTTCCGGCCCCGGCCCCGCAACGGCGGGGACGCGGCGCCGGAACAGCGACGGGCCCGAAGATACTCGCTACGGACCCCGCCCGATTCGCCTCGCGGGGAGGTGTCGGGCGATTCGATATTCGCGGTTCGACGGGGGCAATCCCGCGAACCAGAGCGCTCGGGGAGACGCCAACCCCAACACCCTGAAGATCCAGGCGGGTGGCTCCCGAACGACGCCGCCAAGCGACGGAACGGGCGCCGAATCCCGGCACCGCCCGGAATCTAGGAATTCCTCGACCGAAGGCCGCGATGATCCGAATCCTCCACCATCACCTGGGCCAGCAGACGCTTCAGCGCGGCGTTGCCCTCCTCGGAGGCGTGCGGAATGCGGACAGCGGACATTCCATTGCGCTCGTGGCGCATGCGCCAGTTCGCCATCTCCCTCTCGGCCACGCCACACCGGCGCCACAGTTTCGAGACGTCCGAGCCCACGACATGACCTCCCGCGACCGCCCGGTTTCGTTCCTCCGTCCAACGCGATTTCTTCATCGCCAGTCTCCCTCTTGGTTGCCTTCCTTGCGTGAATGCTCAAACCTGAAACGCCAAATCCATGAAGCACGGGCCGCCGCCGGCGCAAACGACCTGCGATCCGAATTCCTCGAACGCATGGACGTCATCCGTCACCGGGGAAGGATCCACATCCGAATCGTCGAATGAATCCGACCCGTCGCATTCCACGCAAAAACTCTTCACTTCGGATTTCCCGCGCGATTCACCGAATTCCGGCGTCTCGAAGTCGTTGCCGTCGACGACATTCTCCGCGGACGGGGTTCCTTCCTCCGGAAGGATGGAATCTCCACGCGCGGCGCCGTCTCCGATCGTGTAGAACAAGTCGTTCACATCGAAATCCTCCGGCACGTTCGGAATATGGATGGAGAGCTTCCTGGTCGCGCCGAGAAAGAAAAAGTCCCCACGGCCAAAGGTGAGGTGAACCACGTCCAAATCGCCTCCGCCCGCCGCGCCGACGGCCAAATCGGGGTGAAACGCGATTTTGTCCGATCCCGGCTCGAAATCCACGATCTTGATGGGCGAAATATCGGTGTTCGACGTTTCCAACCTTGTTTCGTCCGTGATCAGGACGACATCGTTCCCTCCGCCCGTGGAAATTTCCATTTCCTCGCCATATGAGCGGATCCCGATGATGTCGCTTTGATCGGAATATTCCCTGTTCTCGAAGATTTCTTCCCCGATATGGACATTGTCGGTCAGGAAGCTTTCGCCGTCTCCGAATTCCAGTATTCCCGTGGCGAAATCCGAAGTTTCCGAATCACGGGCCAGATTGACGGTGTTCCTGCCGGAATGGTCGCCGGAGTCGGCGCTTCCCAGATCCTCGACCACGATTTCGCCACGCCCGTCGACGTCGAATGAATACCGCTCCAATGGATTGTCGAACACGACCCTGTCGGGATCCCCAATGAAGGTCTCGACGAAAATGACGTCGTTCCCGCCGTTTCCGTTCATGATGTCCGCTCCGGCCCCGCCATGAACAATGTCGTCTCCCGGGCCGCCATTGATCCGGTCATCTCCTCCAAACCCGAAAACGATGTCGTCCCCGCCCCCGGCGTTTATCGAATCGGCGCGATCCGCGCCGAGAAGAATCTCGTTATCCGCCACCCCCGGAAAATCGCTTCTCACCGTGAATGTCCGGGCCGCGTCCGTCCCGGCACCGAAAAGAATCATTTCGATGCCGCTCAGGGTATCGGCGCCATCGTATCCAAGGATGCCGGAATACCCGCTCTTCACGATCAAACCGTCGCGGCCGCTCCGCGGGTCGAAGGCGTCGACCGTGTAATCGGACAAGGGCCCGGAGAACACCGCGACATCCACGCCGGCGCCTCCCTCGATGATGTCGCCTCCCCCGCCACCCGCGATGGTGTCGTCGCCCGCGCCGCCGAAAATCCGCCGCCCCCCACCGCCCTCCGTGATGACGTCATTTCCGGAAGATCCCATGACGACATCCGCCATGGCGATCTCCAGCGGCACTCCGTCCCGCGCCTCCCGGTCGTCGCCGATGAACCGCAACTCCTCGATGCCGGTCAAAACATCCACGCCATCGTCGCCATGCTTCGTCGGCGACCCGTCCTCGACCCCGTACCGGACGGGATTCCCGTCGTCCCGCAGGAGCGCCGTGATCTTGTAATCCCTCCTGTCGCCGCGGAACACCGCGGTGTCCCTGATTCCCGCTCCACCCCCAAGCGTGTCGTTTCCATCGCCGCCCATGATCGTGTCGTCGCCTTCGCCGCCGTCGATCACGTCGTCGCCGCCGAACCCGAAGATCAGATCGTCGCCTCCCATGCCGTCGAACGGCGTGTCCACCGTCCCATCCGCGTCATCCGACCCCAGCAGGATTTCCCCGGTTCCGGAGGCGGCCCCGGTCACATTGAACGTCGTCGACGACGATGTCCCGTCGAACCGGAGGGCCTCGAAGCCGATCAGGGTGTCCCTGCCATCGTCGACCGCGGAGCCACCGGTGTGGATGTCCAGCACGGTCAATCGGACGGTGTTCGCCGTTTCGCCTCCGACACCGAAATCCCCACGCTCGGCCGTGATCGTGTAGCCCGGCTGGATTCCACCGAAGACCGCGGTGTCGACGACGCCCTCCGCGTCCGTTTCCGCGCCTTCCGCGTCGTGGCCGTAAAGCGTGTCGTCACCCGCGCCGCCGGCGATGACGTCGCCGCCCGCCCCGCCCTCGATGGTGTCACCGCCTCCGAAACCAAAGATGATGTCGTCGCCCGCGCCGCCGAGGAGGGCCGCTTCCGTCGAACCGTCCGCCGAACCGATGACGATTTCGCCGGAGTCGGTGCCCGTTTCAACAACCCAAAGGGTGGCCGACCCGAACCGTATGGCCTCGAAGCCCGTGAGTTCGTCCTCGCCCTCATGGACTTCCCCGTCTCCGGCTTCCAAATCCAGAACGGTGAACACCGCCCATTCTCCGGCGACCCGTTCGCCGCTGACGCGGTAGCCCGTCCAATCACTCTCGTAGACCGCGGTGTCGAAGCCCCCGGAATCCGCGCCGCCCGCCGCGCCGCCGTTCATCGTGTCGTTGCCCGGGCCGCCATTGATCATGTCGTCGCCCGACCCGCCATCGATCACGTCGTCGCCGGCCCCTCCCTCGACCACGTCGTCACCCTGGCCCGCCCTGATCGCCTCGGCGACCGTGGCGCCGATGATCGTGTCGTCGCCGCCGCCCGCTTCGATGGCGCGGGCTCCCAAGCGGTTGTCGAGCGTGTCGTTTCCGTCGCCGCCCACGAGCATTTCGCCGTCCCCGCCGGCTTCGGCGCCGGTGACGGCGCCGGTGTCGGCGGCGGGGCCGCCGCCGCCAACACCGCAACCGGTAAGCGCCCCGAGAGCCGCCGCGGCCCCGGCGGCAAATCTCGGGAAAGTCCGCTTCCCGGCGCCGACAATCCTGGGATTGCCGTTGAGACCAGGAAGATAATCGTTACGCGTCTCGTACATCATCGTCACTCACCCTCGGCGCGGTGCGCCGGAAATCGTTACTGGCACCACTCACGCATCACTCGCACACAACTATCATTCAAAATTCCGTGAGTAAGTCAAATTTTATTTTTCCTTAAAAACAAAGAGAATTCCCACGGTACTTGAATTTTCTTGCTAGGAAATCGGGCGTAGTTCGGAAAACGCCCGGCCAGCGCGCCGCGAATCACCCGCTCCGGCAATCCGTCCGCGCCGCGGAGTCGGCCGAAGCATGGAATCGGGAGGAAATCCCTCCTCGGGGGCGGGATTCATGGACGAACGGCGTCGTCCGTGGCCGCGGAAGGCGCGAATCAGCGCGGAGTGGGTGTGCGGAGCCGTGCTCCAACGCGCCCCGGCGGCGACCAGTCGCGGAAATTAAGGCGCAGACGCGGAGCCACGTGGACTTCGCCCGTTCGCCGCGGAGTCACCGGCGGAAGAGGGATCAGCTCACGCGGCGCCCCAAGCACCAACTGGAAACCGGCCGCAGGAATTCGCCAACCTCCCGCACGCGCACGAGGTCGGCCCGCAGGCCCTCGGCGATGCGCCCCCGGTCCCCGAAGCCCGCGGCGGCGGCCGGAGCCGAGGTGACCGCCGCCAAGGCCCCCGCCAGATCGCCCTTGATCCGGGCCAACCTCGCGGCTCCAAGCAGAAGCGAGGACGGCGCGTAATCCGATGAAAGCATGTCGAGAAGTCCCTCCCCGGCGAGTTCGGAGGCGGAGACGTTGCCCGAATGGGATTCCCCGCGGACCATGTTCGGAGCCCCCATCATGACCGCCATCCCCGCGCGCCGGCAGGCCTCCGCGGCCCGCAGGGTGGTCGGGAACTCCGCCACGCGCACCCCGCGGGAGGCGCTGCGGTCGACATGGTGCGGCTCGGTGTCGTCGTGCGACGCGAGCGTGGCCCCCAACCGCGCGGCGGCCGCGACGGCCGCGTCCTCATGGCGCTCCCCCACCCGCGATTCGAGATTCCGGAGATTCTCCAACGAGGAGTCGACCTCCGCCTCCGTCAGGCCGTGCTTCCCCGTCATGTATCGTCTGTACCGCGCGATATCGGCGAACTGACGCTGACCCGGCGTGTGATTCATGATGCTCAGGATCCCGACGCGGTCCGCGGTCGAAAACCCGTCGAGTTCCTCCATCAGGGTTTCGGAGCAGATCTCGGCCCGAAGGTGCAGATGATGGCTGATCTTCAGGTTCCCGGCCGAACGCATCCCGAGAATCCCCGTGGCCAGTTCCCTGGCGTAGGGCGCGGAATGACGCCGTCCGTCCCTGAACGAGCCCACGCGCAGCGCGTCGAACACGGTCGTGACGCCGCAGCCCGCCAACTCCGAATCATGGGCGAGGATCGCGGCGTCCCGGGGCCAGTCAACCCCGGGGCGCGGCGAAAGGTGGCGTTCAAGATTGTCGGTGTGCAGTTCGATCAGGCCGGGAGCCAAAAGATCGCCCCCGCAATCCACCGCCCCCCGCGCCGAGGTTCCTCCCTGATCGACGGACAGGATATGTCCGGAGGCGGAGACGCTCAAGGTTCCGGCGACGATTTCGTCGCCGAGCGCCAGGCGGGCGTTGGTGAGGATCATTCCGTCGGCCATTGGTCGTCCCGCGTTGGAGATTGGATATGGATTGGACGCGTTACGCGGTCTATTGGGCTCCGGAGGGCCGTCTCGGCGCGCTCGGAGCCGCGTGGCTGGGTTGGGACATTCACCGCGGGCGGGCGGTGAATCCTCCGGCCGCCAACGCGCCGAAGGCGCGGCGATACGGCTTCCACGCCACGCTCAAGCCCCCGTTCCGGCTGGCCGAAGGCCGCTCGGAGGAGGATTTGGCCGAAGCCGCCCGCGCGGTCGCGCGGTCCCTTCCCCCCACGCCCATCGGCGTCCTCTCCGTTTCCCGGGATCATGGATTCCTGGCGCTCCGACCATCTCTCCGCGACCCGGTCGCCCGCGCCGCCGAACGCTTCGTGTCCCGCCTCGACGAATTCCGCGCCCCGACGGCCGGGACGGGCCGGCGGGACCGACGCTTCGACGGCCTCACCCCGCGTCAGCGTGGAATGCTTCTCCGTTGGGGTTATCCTCATGTCATGGACGACTTCCACCCGCATCTGACCTTGAGCGGCTCCTCTCCCTCCGACGACCTGGTCCGCAAGGCCGGACGGCACTTCGACGGGACCGCCGGCGCCGAGCGCTCGATCCGGGACGTCTCCCTCGTGGGCGAGGATTCGGATGGATTCTTCCATGTGATCGAAAAGCTCCACCTCGGTCCGCCAAGCTCCGGTTGATCCCCCTTGGTTCACCGTTTTCGGCGGCCGCGCGGGCGCGGGCGGCCCGAACCGCCGAAACCCGGGACGCCCGGCACGCCCGGGAAGCCTCCCATCCACGCGCTCCGCGTCGGAGGGCATTCCCGCGGGCGCGGCCCCCCGTTGGCGCGCGGCGCGTGGAAATTCCAGGAACCGCCTTCGCGGAACGCGCGGGTCACGGCGCCAACACGGAGGATTCTCCGAGGATTCCGCCGTCGACCACGTTCCGCGCGCGGAATCCGCGTCCGGCCCTCCGCCTCGAATCCGTTCCGCGGAAGCCGGCCCCCCGCCCCGCGCGGAATCCTCCTCCACCGCCCGCCGGCGCGCCCCCGCCCGACACGGCCGCGGAGCGGTTAGAAATTGCGCGAGATGATGACCTGACAATCGGTGGCGCCGTATTCGCTGGTGGCGATGTTCGACCGGTTCTCCGTGCGCGAACAGTAAACCTGCGGGGTGAAGCCCCGGATATCGATCCTCGAATGCTGCGCGCTCAGGGTGACCCTGGTGTAGTCGTCCTCGCGCGCGAAGGTGCTGAAGGGAAACAAGCCGTCATAGCGCCGGTCGCCGAATCCGAACCCGGCGGTCGTCCGCAATCCCCCCCGCCAAGTCCTCGTCACGTCGCCGAACACCTCCCGTCCGAAGTATTGGTTCGCCTCCCTGTCCGGAACGCTGCGGGATGCGGCCACGCCGCCCACCAGGCTCACGCTGGGCTTCACCTGATGGCGCAGGCTGACCGTGGCCCTGGTGAAGGGGCCGTCGCTTCCGGCACGCAGGCTGTATTCGACGTATTCGTGGGACAGGGAGAAATTCAGTTGGTTTTTATCGTTCAAATTGCGCGACATCCCGAAGCGGACGCCGTGGGCGTCGCTGTCGCTGCCGGCCTCCACATAGTTCCTGCGGAAATAGGGCCCGGCGCTCCACCCGCCTTTCCGCGTGGTCTCCTCGTGGATCAAGGAAAGGTTCAGCGTCGTGCTGTTGAACAGGGTGTCTTCGTACCTAATTCCGGACAGCCTCCAATACAGCGACAGTCGGCTCGAGGGGCTGGATGGCGCCCGAAAGTATCCGGAAAGGCCGAGGGATACGCCCGTGCCCGATTTGCGCCTCGATTCATCCGAGATCGTGCCCGTCGCGGACTGGCCCCCGATGGACGACACGATGACCCTGTTGTCGGTTCCGCGGTTCACGTTGGTCGAGGGCAGGATCGAAAAAAATCCGCTGATGCCCACGGGTCTGTTCTCGTCGATGATTCTCAGAAAGCGGCGGTAGCCACTCCGCATGTTTTCGTTGCCGTCGATCCTCAGAAGCTCCCTGAAGTGAAATTCGGCGGGGCCGAAATCCCGGTTGAGCAGGAGGGTGTGGGCGAGTTCGCGGCGGGCGTTGATGTGGTTGGGGTCGATCTGGAGGACGTCCCGGAACGTCCGGATCGCCTCCGGCAACCTGCCCTCCGCCTTCAAGGCCCGGCCCGTTAGGAAGAGCCTGTCCGCCGGCGAGAGATTCCGGCTATCGAGGGACTCGCCCGTCTCTTCGGCCCGACCGTCGCCGATTTGACGCGAAACATCCGGATCTCCGGCCTCCTGGGCGGGAGAGGCGGATCCCCACAGGATGCACGCCGCCGCGGCGAGGGCCGGCAGCAGGAGCCGGAAGACGTTCATCCCGGGGAACCGCGGGAAACCCCGCGGCGCGGCTCGAACCCCGGCGGGTGGCGGAAATGCCGAAAAGGCCCCGGGAAACGCGGCGGGCGTTCTCATGAGTTGATGGCCTTTCAGTCTCGGTCATCCCCAAGCCGCCCCGCGAAGGCGTGTCCGGATCGGGAAATCGGCGAACCGCTCACGGCCGCGCCGCGCTGAATTTTGGCGAACGGAGGCGTCGGTGTCAAGACCCTCCCGCGATTCGACCGCCTCGCGGCCCTTCCGAAGGAAGCCGCCCATCCCGAATGTCCGACAAATTCCGGAGCCGCGATCCGCGTCCCCATGCCCGTGGCTCCGGAACACCGAGCGCGTTCGCTCCCCGCCCCTTGGAATCGTCCCCGCGCCTTCGGATGGTCATCATCGGGAAGCACCGTCCGTGGTCGCCACCATGCCGGCACGGGCCGGGGTACACACCGGTATTTCCAAGTAACCCGGACAGCCCCGAACCGACTCGACGGCCGGCATCCCATGCATCCCC
>JANQKA010000709.1 GCA_028281405.1 Hasllibacter sp.
GAAATCCGAGGTGGATTTGACCAGGAAGGACGACCGCGGAGTCGTTCGTTCGTGGCCCCATAAGCCAACGAGTTGCAGTCCATTTTCGGCGTAGGCTCCCCGCAGATGCCCGAGTCCGCCGTCGAGATGCAGCCACGACATCCGCTGGTGCGGAGTGCGGTGGCCCGCCATGACATCCCATGCGGTTTGGAACACGGGATTCCCGCCCATCGTCCGCGCGCCGCCGGACATGTCGCAGTCGAACAAGTCAGCCGCGATGTCCTCCGCCGCTCCCGCCTCGGACGGTTGGAATACCAATTCGAATGAAATGCCGCGGCCCGACATCCGCGCGACTTCCCCGGAGAACTGCCGGATCGTCCGTCCCGGACCGGATTCGGGCGCGTGGCGCGTCCGGATGCGAAGGATGGTGCGGTCCAGCGTCCCGGCCCTCTTGAGTTCCCGGACGTCATCTTCGAGAATGTCGAGCTTTCCGTCGCTCTCGTCCAGCCTCAACTCGAATTTGTCGAGGAGTTTGGCGTTGGAATCGATCCGCCAAGCCAGATCTTCCCGGGTCGTGCCCAGCATCTCCTGGATTCCGCCCAGAGTCGCCAAGATACCACTCTGAGTTTCCCGGATACGGCCCAGATCCTCCTTGATCTCGTCCTGATCCTTCTTAATCTCGTCCTGATCCTTCTTGAGCTCATCGCCCTGATTGATCAGGTATTCGATGCCGACTGTGGCCTCCGTGACCGCATCGGTCAGGATTTGTATCTTTTCGGGGGTGGAGGACAGGTGCCAAAGGCCGTAGCCGCCCACAATCAGGACGAACACCCCGATGATTGCTCCGTTCCAAGTTTTCTTCGAGAAGATTACCTCGTCGTCGCCCGTGTTGACCGCCATGAAGTGCTCCTTTCCAGACGTTACACCCTACATACAGCAACGGCGATTGGATATTCAAGGCCAATCACGCCGGCGCCGCGAAATCTTGAACGCGACGGTCTCCACACGGCCGGGTTCCTTGGAACGGACGTCACCTGTTGGGCAATGCCGGGGATGGCGCCGAGAGACGCTCCTCCCGCCGCGCCCGGAAGGAGACGCCCCTCGAAGTCAGGTTCCCCGCGCCGCGCGGGGGGTGAATCGGAAGCACGCTGAACGATGACGTCCGAGCGGCGGCGACCATGTGGGCAACTCTTGAGGAGGGCGGTTTCCGACGAGGGATCCGGCCTAGCGGTGTCTTCAAGATCGGTGGGGGCTCACGATTTCTCCGGGTCGGGCATGGGCGCGGGATAATGCCCTCCCCGTGGTTCGCGCTCCCACGATCCTCACGCGCCACCGATTCCGATCCCGCGCGCTCCGGAGACCCACAACGTCGTCCAGGGTGCGGTCACGGCTCCGCCCCGCCACCTCAAGGGACTGCGAGAGGAGCGGAAGCGGCCGAATCGGCCGTTCCGGAGGCGGTCGATTGGCGCGGTTCCATACGCTCCCCGCTCGGGAGCCCAATTCCATGATTCCTTCGTTTCGTGTCCGAAGGGGAGCGGCGTCGGGTGACGGGGGGCGCGTCGCGGAAGGGCCGGCGTGATGGATCGTCCCGCCTAATCCGCGCCATCAACGCGGACCCTTGCAGGGCGCGCGCCGTTCGCGATCGGCCGTTTACGCCGCTTCCAGGGATTTCAGGCATCCCCCGAGGCCGATAATCCCCTTGCCTCCAACGTCGTTGGTAAGGGCCGTCTCCCGGGAGGAGAACCCATTTCCCCCACGGTCGGACCAGGCCACGTTGACGTTCACTTCACGTAGTCCAGCATCTTCGCGACCGCCGACGGTTCGCGTAGCCGCCGTCGGTCGCGCCGGACCCCATCGCGATTCTCACGCTTGCCAAATTTCGCGAAGAAATTCGTGAATAGTCGAGGAAATGTGC